>JACZKF010000321.1 GCA_014860175.1 Desulfuromonadales bacterium
GGATCTCCCTTTCATTCTGTTCGACAGCGACCGGGCACCGCTGGTGGCGGCTATCCGCTATCTGGTCGAGCGCGGCTTCCGCATCTTTCGCCTGAACAATCTCGGCCATTTCCCCCTCTTCGATGGGCTGACCGGATTGACTCTGATCACCGGTTTCCGCCTCTTCTCTCTCAACAGCCAGGCGATTGCTGCCTGGAAAGAGTTGGGGGCGGGCGAAGTGACCCTCTACCTCGAGGATGACCGGGAAAACCTGCGAGAGCTTCTCGCGCGTCCGACCGGCGTACCGGCAGCGGTCACCCTGTATGCCCCGGTGCCGGTGATCACCTCCCGCATCCCGGTGGGCGGGGTGCGTTCCGACTCCCCGGTACTCTCCGATCGCGAGGAGGCCTACCGGGTCGAGGGGCGTTCCGGCCTGACCGTGGTGACGGCGGAAACCGACTTCAGCCTCCTCGGCCGCCAGGGTGAACTGGAAGGCTTCGGCTGCAGCAAATTCATCGTCGATCTGAGCCACCTCGGCCCCTTTTCCCCCCATGGCAAAAGGGTTCTGGAGGCGCTGCGCCGGGGGGAGACACTGCCGGGAACCGCCATCTTCAATTATGAAATGGGGCTGGAGTAGGGGGCTGCACCCCAGGGAAGGAAGACGTGACCGCTTCGGGCGACGAGTTCTGGCTGATCGTGCAGCCGACAGCGGCGGCGGATGAACGCCTGACGACGGTGGTGCCGGAACTGGCCCGCCTCGGCCTGGATCCCTTCGCCGCCCGCCAGCGCCTGGTCGGCCACGGCCCCGCGCTGCTGGCCACAGGGGAGCGGACCCTCCTGGAGAAGGGCGCCGACCTGCTGCGCGCCCATCGATTTGTCCACTGGCTGCTCATCCCGACCCCCCCCAGATGGGCCCCCGAGCGGATCCTCGCCCTACGCCCCACTCCGGGGGCGATCCATTTCACCTGCCGCCACGGCGAAGTCGTCTTCCCCCGCGACTCTCCCATCCTGGCGGTGCTCGCCGACCTTTCCGGCAAGATGCCGGAGCGGCAGATGCAGCGACTGGTGGCGCAAAACGCCTATCGGGGGGCGGTTTCTCCAGCCACCGAGGAAGAGCTTTACCTGGAGGTAGTGCGCGGCGAACCGGTCCTCGACCTCTACCTCCTCTCTCTGGCCGGCCGACCTCAGCACGGAGTGCGGATCTTCCCCGGCCGATTCGATCCCCAGGGGCTGGGTGAGCTGGCGACATACAGCGCCACCGGCAATCTGGAGGCGCTCCTCGCCTTGGTCCGGGAGCAGGCCGGCAGCTTCTCCCTGCACCCCGAGTTCGGTTTGGCCAGCCTCCCCGGTTGCCGCCCCAAGCCATCGAAAGGGGGCGAGCAGCGGCGGCAGAGTCTGGCGGCGCTGACCCGTTTCGGCTGGTTGCTGACCGACCTGCGCCAGGCAGAGGCGCGGGCAGAGACGGCCGGCGACCAGCGACCCCAGACGGTCACCACGGCCGCTACCGCGCTCCTCCACCCTCTGACCACTGGCCTCGGAACGACGCCGATCCTGCCGCTGCTGGCTACCGCGGCTGCCGGCAGCGGTGCCGCTTGGCCAGTAGCCGCGGCCACGGCCGGTAACGCCGGGGAACCAGCGGCAGCGCCTCCCATCGGACTCCCCCCCCCACCGCTGGCCGCTGAGGGTGACGGTAACGGGGGCGGTTTTCGCCCGCTCGCCTGGTTTACCGG
>JACZKF010000322.1 GCA_014860175.1 Desulfuromonadales bacterium
CGGGGCCGTGGAATATCGCCCGAATGCTGCAGGCCGCCGACGCGCTGCCGATGAACCTCGGTTTCCTGGCCAAGGGCAACGCCAGCCTGCCCCAACCGCTGCGCGAACAGCTGCGGGCCGGAGCCATGGGACTGAAGCTGCACGAAGACTGGGGCACCACGCCGGCGGCCATCGACAACTGCCTCACGGTGGCCGACGAATCGGATGTCCAGGTGGCCATCCATACCGATACGCTCAACGAATCCGGTTTTGTCGAACAGACCATGGCGGCATTCAAAGACCGGACCATTCACACCTACCACACCGAAGGCGCCGGCGGTGGTCATGCCCCGGACATCATCCGGGCCTGCGGCAGGGCCAACGTGCTGCCCTCCTCGACCAACCCGACTCGACCATACACCGTCAACACCGTCGATGAGCACCTCGACATGCTCATGGTCTGTCATCATCTCGACCCGAAGATCGCCGAAGACGTCGCTTTCGCCGAATCCCGCATCCGCCGGGAAACCATTGCCGCCGAGGACATCCTGCACGACCTCGGCGCTTTTTCTATGATCGCCTCCGATTCCCAGGCCATGGGCAGGGTCGGCGAAGTAATCATCCGCACCTGGCAGACCGCCCATAAAATGAAGGTGCAACGCGGCAGCCTGACCCCCGATCCGGCCGGTCACGACAATTTCCGGATCAAGAGATACATCGCCAAATATACCATCAACCCGGCGATCTCCCATGGCATCGGTCACGAAGTCGGCTCCGTCGAGCCCGGCAAACTGGCCGACCTGGTGCTTTGGAAACCGGCACTGTTCGGCGTCAAACCGAGCCTGATCATCAAGGGCGGGATGATCGCCGCCGCCCCGATGGGCGACCCGAACGCCTCCATCCCCTCGCCTCAGCCGGTGCACTACCGGCCGATGTTCGCCGCCTTTGGCGGAGCCGTTCACGCCACCTCCATGACCTTTCTCTGCCGGGCGGCGGCCGAGGCCGGCATACCCGAGCAGCTCGGGCTGAAATCGCTGATCGGCGTCTGCCGCACCTGCCGGACGATCGGCAAGAACGACATGGTCCACAACGATTGGCTGCCGACCATCGAGGTCGACTCCCAGACCTATGAAGTTCGAGCCAACGGAGAACTGCTCAGCTGCGAACCGGCCACGATACTGCCGCTGGCGCAGCGCTACTTCCTGTTCTGATCATGCTGCTACTGACCCAAAAGATCACCGGCGCAAAACCGGTCTCCCTGACCCTGAGCCTTCCCTGGGAGAAGCGTTTGAAGAGCCGCCAGCGGGTGCTTCTCGACAGCGGCGAGGAAGCGGGCATTTTCCTAGCTCGCGGCACGATACTTCGCGGCGGCGACGTCCTGCTGGCGGAGAGCGGTGAAGCGGTACGGATCGCCGCTGCCGTGGAGCGCGTCTCCACCGTTCGCTGCCACGATCCGCTGCTGCTCGCCCGGCTCTGCTATCACCTCGGTAACCGGCACGTGGCCCTTGAAATCGGTGAAAATCGCCTCGTCTACCTGCACGACCATGTCCTGGACGAGATGGTAGAACAACTCGGCGGTGAGGTGCTGGTCGAGGATGCGCCGTTTGAACCGGAACACGGCGCCTACAGGGAGCATCAGCACGGCGGCCACGGACAGGGGCACAGCCATGACTGACAAAGCCGCCCACCTGACGAAACTGCTGCAGCTGGTCAGCCCGGCCCTGCCCACCGGAGCCTTCAGCTATTCGCAAGGGCTGGAGTGGGCAGTGGAAGCAGGTTGGGTGCGCGATGCAGACGGCCTTGCCGACTGGCTGCGGGAACTCCTGCAGCGCACCATGATCCAGGTCGACCTGCCGCTTCTCCGGCTGATGACACAGGCCTGCCGCAACCACGACCGGCAGCGGCTGGACTCTTGTTGCAGCCTTCTGCTGGCCTGCCGGGAAAGCCGTGAAATTCGGGAGGAGGAAGGGCAGCGCGGCCGAGCCATGGCCGTGCTGCTGGCCGGGCTTGGGATGATTGAAAACGAGGACTGGCAGCGCACCCTGGTTCGCAGCCAGCTGGCCGGCTTCGCTTACGCCGCCCAAACCTGGGGCATCCCCGACGACCAGGCGGCCACCGGCTATCTCTGGTCCTGGCTGGAGAACCAGGTGATCACCGGCGTCAAACTGATCCCGCTCGGCCAGACCGCCGGCCAGCGTCTCCTGTTGCTCCTTGGCGGCGATATCCACAGCATCGCGCTCGAAGGG
>JACZKF010000323.1 GCA_014860175.1 Desulfuromonadales bacterium
CGAACTTGATCCCGCGCTTCTCGGCTTCGGAGGTGTGCATCCAGAGCGGCTCGTACTTGTAGCCGTCGAAGCCGACGATCTTGCAGGTCGGCGCCTCGCGGGTCCAGGTGATGTCGTCGCACTGGGAGTGAACCCGCCAGCGGCCGTGATTGGACATCAGCAGCATCGGATAGTCTTTGGTGCGGACACTCGACAGGCGCTCGTCGTGCATGTCGCTCTTCTCGATCCACTGCGGGCTCGGCGGCCGCTCCTTGTCGTCGGGGAAGTGCTTGGCCAGCCGCTCCGAGTAGAACTCGAGCTTGCGCGACGGGGTCCCGAGGGGGCTTTTTTCCGGATTCTCGGCGAAGCGGCTCAGACCCGCGGGGTCCGACTCCCAGTCCTTGGCGACCGAGTAGAGGTAGTAGCCGTTCTCCTTGAACTCTTCCCAGGAGATCATCTTCTCGAGGTTCATGTACTCGAAGACTTTCTTCTGGATCTCTTCGGTGGTCGCCCCTTCCGAGACTTCCTGCTCGAAGCCGAGCTTCTTGGCGACCTCGAGAACGATCTCGAAGTCGCTCTTCGATTCACCGATCGGCTCGATCGCCTTGTGGCAGAGCATGACGTCGGCGAATTGACCCCCCTGGCGGATGTTGGTGACGATGTCCTCAACTTCCATATGGGTGTTGGCCGGCAGGATCATGTCGGAGAAGAGGCAGTCGTTCTCCAGCCACGGGTGCTGGGCGAGGATGAACTCGACCTCGGGGCTGCGCAGCGCCTCCTCGGTTTCGTTGCCGCCGTTCCAGCAGGTGGTGCGGCAGGGGGTGTCGGTCCAGATCATGCGGATACGGGCACCTTCCTTGGTTGCCAGGGGGAAGGTGTGCTCCTTGAACTGGGCGGCGACGGAGGCCTCGATGGCGCCGGTCCCCATGAATTTGAGCGGCTCCTTGGTCATCAGCGCCTTGTGGACCAGTGTCTTGGGAAGACACGACTCCTGCCAGTTGGCGACCGAGGAGAGGACCGGCAGGGCCAGGCGCTCCATGATCTCCGGATTCCAGAAGGAGGTGCCGGTCAACCCTTCCATGCGCGGCATGCCGAAGTAGGCGATCTGGTGCTGGTGCACCCCGGGTTTGCCCAACCCCTGCATCCCCAGCAGGCAGATCTCCAGACGGGCCGGTTCGTGCGACCAGGGGCCGCGGATGTAGCCGCCACCGAAGTAGTGGGCGATGGAGGTTACCTTGCGGGCGAACTCGCGGGCGAAGGCCTTGATCGTCCACTCGGGGATGCCGCATTTGCCGGAAGCCCACTCGGGGGTCTTCGGCAGGCCGTCATCGTTGCCCAGGACGTAGTCGCAGAACTTGTCGAAGCCGACCACGTGGGTGTCGACATACTCCTTGTCGTACGTCCCTTCGGTGATCCAGGTGTAGGCGACGGCCAGTTGCAGGGCGGCGTCGGTATTCGGCAGGATCGGAATCCATTTGTCGGCATGAATGGCGGCGCCGTAGTTGAGGTCGGGGCAGATATAGACCTGCTTGATGCCGATATCGGCCCAGTAGTACATCAGCTTGCTGGTGAACTGGCCGGTGAAGCCCCAGGGGGTGGTCTCCGGATCGCAGCCCCAGAACAGGACCATTTCCGAATGCTCGGTGGAATCCTTGACGATAT
>JACZKF010000324.1 GCA_014860175.1 Desulfuromonadales bacterium
GTCGGGGAGCGTCCCCAGCTTCCCCCTGGCCGAGCACGACCCCCCCTCGCGCTTCGAACTGCACCAGGGGTTCTACGGCCGGGAACTGGAGCTGAAAAAACTGCGGCACTGCTTCCAGGAGGCGACGCAAGGACGGCAGCAGGCGGTGGTGGTCACCGGCTATGCCGGGGTCGGCAAGACCTCCCTGGTCCAGGAGCTGAAAAAGACGGTCCTGGCCCGCCAGGGGTGGTTTCTGGCCGGCAAATACGGCGCCCTCGAACGGGAGACCCCCTACAGCGGCATCCGCGAGGCGCTGCTCGACTCCTGGCGCCAGATCAGCGCCGACCGGCGAGAGCTGGCGGCGAGCTTTCGCGCCAGCCTGGAAAAAGCCCTCGGCCCCAACCTGGGGGTCATTGCCGAAGTCGTCCCCGAGATGAAGAACCTGTTCGGGGAGCTGCCACCGGTGCTGGAGCTCGACCCGATCGAGTCGAAGAACCGGTTTCATCTCTGTTTCCTGCGGGCGCTCCAGGCCCTGGCCTCGAAGGAGCACCCGCTGGTGCTGTTCCTCGACGACCTGCAGTGGGCCGACCCGTCGAGCCTGGAGTTGCTGGAGAGCATCCTCGAACGGGGGGTGAAGCATTTCCTGCTGGTCGGCACCTACCGCAACAATGAACTGCACCCCCCCAACACCCTGCTGCATTCGATCAAGAAGATCCGCGACCGGGGGATCGCCATCGAGACGCTGACCGTCGGGCCGTTGGAGTTGCACGATCTGCGGCAGTTCGTCGCCGATTCGTTGCGCACCGAAGTGCCGACCTGCGCCCCGCTGGCCGATCTGGTATTCCAGAAAAGCGGTGGCAACCCCTTTTTCGCCAAAGCTTTTCTGACCAACATCGTCGAGGAGGGTCTGCTCTGTCGGGAGGAGGAGAAGAGCTGGCGCTGGGATTTGACGCAGATCGCCGGCCATCAGGCGATGGCCAGCGTGCTCGAGGTGACGCGCAAGAAGATCGACCTGATCGGCGCCGATACCCGGCAGACCATCGCCATGGCGGCCGCCCTCGGCCGCCCTCTGGAACTGCCGGTCCTGGCCGCCGTCTGCGGCAAGCCGGTGGAGCAGGTCGAGGCCGATCTGATCGAAGCCTGCCGGGTGCGGATTTTGATCAAGACCGAGAACGGCTACCAGTTTGAACACGACCGGCTGCAGGAGAGCGCCTATGCCTTGATCCCGGAGGCGGAGCGGGGGGCCCGGCATCTGGCGATCGGCCGCATTATCGCCGGCCGCTGGGGCGCCTCCTCGGCCGAGACGACCATCTTCACCGTTCTCGACCACTTGAACCGGGCGCCGGAGCTGCTCGACGACCCGGAGGAACGCAAGAAAACCATCTCCCTGAACCTGACTGCCGGCCGCAAAGCCCGCTCGGCGGCCGCCTTCCCGGCCGCCTACCACTACTTTGTCAGCGGCCTGCGGCTGCTGGACGAGAGCTGCTGGCAGGAGAACTACGAGCTGACCCTGGCCCTGCACACCCGGGCGGCGGAAGCCGCCTGCCTGACCGCCAACTTCCGGGAAGCCGATCGTCTGGCCCAGCAGGTGCTCACCCACGCCCGCACCCTGCTCGGGAAGATCCCGGCCTACGAGACGCTGATCGCGGTCAACAACGCCAAGCTGCTGGAGGCGGAAGCCTTTCGGATCACCCTGGAAGTGACCAGGCTGCTCGGCATCGACATCCCCCCTCAGCCGACCGCCCAGGAGGTGAAGGGAGCGCTGCTGGCCACCCAACAGCTGGCGCAGGCCCTCCTGGCCTCCCCGCTCCCCACCGCCGCCGCCAAAATCGACGTCGAAAGCCGGGCGGCGATGAAGCTGCTGGCCCGCGCCGCCTTGAGCGCCGGCACCGTCCATCACAACCTCTACCTGGTCATCACCCACAAACTGTTCGAGCTGGCGTCCCGCTTCCCGGCCAGCCCGGAAGCCCCGGTGGCCTTCGTCATGGCCGGCGGGATTCTCTGCTACCTGTTTGACGAGCATGAGCAGGGGTTCCGGATCGCCGATCTGGGGGTCGAGCTGCAGAGCCGCTCCGGCTCCCCCCGCTGGCAATCGCTCTGCCATTTTCTGCTCACCGTCGACATCAACTGCTGGCGGCAGCATTTCGATCTGCTGGTCGACAACTTCATCACCGCCTACCGCCTGGGGCTGCAAACCGGCGACCTGATGACCGCCAGCACCGGCGCCTATTACTC
>JACZKF010000029.1 GCA_014860175.1 Desulfuromonadales bacterium
GTCCTACCGACCACACCACTACTTCGCCGCAGGCCGCCAGCTGCCGCATCGTTCGGCAGCCGGTCGACTGTGCCCCGTGCCTGCTGCGTCAATGCCCGACCGATCACCGCTGCATGGAAGCGGTGACTGCGGCGCAGGTGCTGCACCAGGCTCGGACACTGTTGGAGGAAAACGGTTGAAAGTGCTGGTGGTCAAGGTCAGCGCCCTGGGCGATATCGTGCACGCGTTGCCGGTCCTCCCCTATCTGCACAGCGCCGTTTTCGACCTGCGAGTCGACTGGCTGGTGGAGGAGAGTTTCGCCTCGCTGCTCGAAGGGCATCCGCTGATCCGTCGGCTGCATCGGGTCAATACCCGGGGCTGGCGGCGTGCCGGCACCCGATCGCTGCTGTCCGGCGCCTGGCAGACGGTCCGCGCCCTCCAACGCGAGAAGTACGACCTGGTCCTCGACCTGCAGGGGAACAGCAAAAGCGCTCTGTTCACCCGCCTGGCCGGGGGGCAGCGGTACGGTTTCGACCGCGACGGGGTCCGCGAATGGCCGAACCTGCTGGCGACCAACCACCAGGTCCGGCTGACCGGCGCCGACCACCATATCAGCGACCGCTCCCTGGCCATCGCCCGGGCCGCCGTCGCCGGCGGCGAAGCGCCACTTGCCGGACCTCTGACCGTCCTGCCGGCGGCGGCTGCCCACATCGAGCAGACACTGGCGGCATTCGGCTTGAGCGGTGAGCGGCTGGTGGTGCTGCATTACGGCACCACCTGGCCGACCAAGCTGTGGCCGCTCCAGTCGTGGCAGACCCTCGCCGCCAGGCTGGTCGATGAGCTGGCTCTGCGCCCGCTCCTCACCTGGGGGAACGACGAGGAGCGCCGAGCCGCCGAAGCGATCGGCGAGGCCTGCGGCGGCGCGGCACTGCTCTGGCCCCGGGGGAGCCTGCCCGAGCTGACCGCTTTGCTCGCCCGCGCCGACCTGGTGGTCGGTGCCGATACCGGTCCGGTGCACATGGCGGCGGCGGTCGACACCCCGACGGTCTCCCTGTATCGAGTCACCGATGCCGCCCGCAACGGCCCCCGGGGGGCCAGGCACGTGCGGCTGCAGGCGCCGATGGAGTGCTCCCCCTGTCTGCGCAAGAGCTGTGAGCGCGATGCCGAGTGCGGCCGCAGCATCGCCGTGGAGACGGTTTTTCAGGCCTGTGCCGGGCAACTGGCGGGGGAGGGACGATGATGGGGAGACAACCGGCCGGCGACCTGCTGGTGGTTGCGGAGACCTACCCTCTGCTCCAGGCGGCGGGATTGACCTCTTTGCAGGCGGTCCTGGCTTTCGATGGCGGGGTGCGCATCTGCCACAAGCGGGGGCGGTCGGTTTACCGGCTGGAGATCGGCGAGCGGGCCTTCTATCTGAAACGCAACCGCCTGCACCGGGTCGAATTCTGGAAAGGGCTCTCTCGCCTGCGGCTGCCGCGGCGCGAGGCGCAGCGGGAATGGGAAAATATCCAGGCGGTGCACGCCGCCGGCATCCCCACGGTCACCCCGGTGGCCATGGGAGAGCAGACATTTTTCGGGTTGGAGGCCGCCTCTTTCCTCCTGACCGAAGAGCTCTACGGCGCCGAGCCCCTCGACCTGATCATCCGCCGGCGTTTTCTCGCCGCTGGCGACCCGGCCCGGCACCGGGAGAAGCGCCAGATCATCCGGCGGCTGGCCACTCTGGCCCGGCAGCTGCATGGCAGCGGCATGAACCATCAGGACTTCTATCTTAACCACTTTTTCCTCGATCCTCACGGGGTTCTCTATCTCCTCGACCTGCAGCGGATTCAGCGGCGCCCGCGGGTGCCGCGCCGCTACCTGGTGAAAGACCTGGGGCAGCTCAACTACTCGGCCTTGAGCATCGGTGGTTTCAGCCGGACCGACCGGTTGCGCTTTTTACTCGCCTACCTGGGGACGGAGCGGCCGGGGGGGGAGGGGCGC
>JACZKF010000325.1 GCA_014860175.1 Desulfuromonadales bacterium
GTCGGGGAGACGCCGGTGTTCGGCCTCCCTGGCAACCCGGCCGCCTCCGCCGCCACCTTCGAAGTCTTCGTCCGCCCGGCGCTGCGGCGCCTGGCCGGCCACCCCGACCCCCTGCATCCGCGGCTGCGGGTGATTCTCGACTCGGCCATCACCGGGGGTGAAAAGCGCCAGCGCTTTCTCTGGGGGACGCTGCAGGAGCGCGACGGCCGCTACCACTTTCTCCCCTCGGGGAGGCAAGGCTCGGGGCAAAACCGCAGCATTCAGGGGTCGCGCGCGCTGCTGCCGGTGGCCGGCGGCAGCCCGCCAATCCCTGCCGGTCAGGAAGTGGAGGTACTGCTGTTGCGGCTGCCACCCGGGCGGGTCAACCCGCCGGCGTAGACGCAATTGCTCTTTTCGCCCATTCGGTGTATCGTATTGACGGTTTGACCAACCCCCGCGAGACAGGAGATTGCGACTATGTTCGGCCTGGGCACTCAGGAAATGATCATCATTCTCGTTCTGGTTCTCATCGTTTTCGGCGCCGGCAAGCTTCCCCAGGTAGGGAGTGCCTTGGGCAAAGGGCTGCGCAACTTTAAGGAAGGGGTGAAGGAAGGGGACGAAACACCCGAAGAGGCCAAACGCCTCGACGATAAAAAGGACGCCTGAACCGTCCTTCCCCCCTTGCCACCTTGAAGCCCGCCCGCAACGGCGGGCTTTTCTTTTTCCTCTTCCCGCAACCTCCCCCGCATCGCTCCTCCCGGGCTATACTTTGACTGTCTGTTTGCTTAACTCTGGAGCGGCTGATGGCAACAAGGGAAGAACTCTACTGGCTGGCGCCGGACCAACAAGAGCGCCTGGCCGAGCTGCTGGCCTCGGCCGAGGAGATCAAAGCCCGCCCCCTGCGCCGGGACGTCCGCTCCCTCGGTCATCTGCTGGGGACCGTCCTCAAGGAGCAGGCCGGCGAGCGGATCTTCGCCACCGAGGAGGAGTTGCGCCAGCTGGCTATCCGCCACCGCGAGTTGTACGACCCGGAGGGTGATCCCCGCCTCGACTCCCCCGGCGAGGGGGAGCTGCTGGCGCGCTCGCAGCAGATCGTCGCCGGCCTCTCCCTCGGCGAGGCGCACCAGATCATCAAGGCCTTCGCCGCCTATTTCGAGTTGACCAACCTGGCCGAAACCAATCACCGCAAGCGGCGGCTGCGGGCCTCCCGCCTGATCCGGGGCCACGCCGACAAGCGTGGCTCCCTGCGCGGCACCCTGGCCCGTCTGCGGGAGGCGGGGCTGACGGCGGGCCAACTGCTCACAGTGCTGCAGCAGATCGAGATAATTCCGGTTTTCACCGCCCACCCGACGGAAGTGGCACGACGGGTGGTGCATTACAAACGACGGCGGATCGCCCACCATCTGGAGGAGCTCGACCGGCTGCCGCTGGCCGATGAGGAGGCCGCCCGCCGGCAGCAGGCGATCCTGGCCGAGATCACCACATTGTGGCAGTCCGATGAAGTGCGCCGCCGTCAGCCGACGGTCAGTGACGAGATCCGCATGGGGCTCGACCACTACCCCGGCTCCCTGATCGCGCCGCTGCCGGCCCTGTATGCGGAGATCAGCGCCGCCCTGCGCGAGGTCTTTGGGCTCGAACTGCCGACCTCCGAACTGCCGACGGTGGTGCGTTTCGGCTCCTGGATCGGCGGCGACCGCGATGGCAACCCCTTCGTCACCCCGGAGACGACGGGCGAAGCCTTGCAGCTCGCCCGGGAAGTCATCTTCGACCACTACCTGCAAGTGGTCGAACAGCTGATCGAGCTGATGACCCCCTCGGCCTGCCGCGTTGCCGCCAGCGCAGAACTGACCGCCAGGGCCGCCGAGTATGAGCGCCAACTGCCGGCCGCCGCGGCCACGGCAACCCGTCATCCTCCCTGCGAACCGTACCGGCGCCTGCTCGAATTTTCCCTCTATCGGCTGCGCCGGGGGCAGGGAGCTCCCGGTGACCCCGAGGCCTACCCGGATGCCGCCGCGTTCGCCGCCGATCTGGAGCTGCTGGCGGCGAGCCTGCAGCAGGGGGAGGGTGAACGCCTGGCCAGGCAGTACCTCGAGCCGCTGCAGCGGCAGCTCGACACCTTCGGCTTTCACCTGCACAGCCTCGACATCCGCCAACACGCCAAAGTGCACGCCCAGGCCGTGACCGAGCTGGCCGGGCCGGGGCAGGGACCGCTCCCTTGCGCCCCCTCGGCGGCCACTTTCGAACTGCTCGAAACCATGCGGGCCATCGCCCGGCTGAAACGGGACTACCCGCCGGCGGCGATCCGCAGCTATATCATCAGCGGCGCCGCCTCGGCTCAGGACGTACGCAACCTGATCTGGCTGGCCCGCCTGGGGGGGGTGAATGTCGTCGGCGACCCGGCCACCGGCGATCCGGGATTGATGCCGGTCCCGCTGTTCGAGTCGATCGCCGACCTGCGCCAGGCGCCGGACATCTGCCGCGAGCTGTGGAGCGCCGCCGATTTCGCCCCTTACCTCGAGGGGTGGGGGCGGCGCTTCGAGGTGATGCTCGGTTATTCCGATTCCAACAAGGACGGCGGCATGCTCACCAGCAGTTGGGAGATTTTCAAGGCCCATCGGGAGCTGCATCAGGTGGCGGCCGACTGCCGGGTACAGCTGCGGCTGTTCCATGGGCGGGGAGGCACCGTCGGGCGCGGCGGCGGCCCGACCCACCGGGCCATCGTCGCCCAACCGGCCGGCGCCTTCACCGGCACCCTGAAGCTGACCGAGCAGGGGGAGGTGATCAACTTCAAATATGCCGACCCGGTGTTGGCTGGGCGTAATCTGGAGTTGATGGTCGCCGCCGGCCTGGAGGCGCTGGCCGGCCCGCAGCGACCGCCGAGCGAGCCGGAACCGGCCTGGGAAGCGGCCCTGGAGGAGCTGTCGGCCCTCGCCTACGCCAGCTATCGGGAGCAGGTGGCCGACAACCCGGACATCTTCCCCTTCTTCGAGCAAGCGACGCCGGTTCTTGAGTTCGAGCTGTCGAAAATCGGCTCCCGCCCCGCCCGCCGGCAGCCCGGCCGCAGCCTCGATGATCTGCGGGCGATCCCTTGGGGCTTCGGCTGGATCCAGAGCCGCCTGGTGATTCCCGGCTGGTTTGGCGTCGGCTGGGCCTTCGAGCGCTACACCGGCGGCGACCCGCAACGGCTGGAACTGCTGCAGGCGATGATGCAGCGCTTCCCCTTTTTCTGGGACCTGGTGCGCAATGTCGAGATGGCCCTGATCAAGGTCGACCTCCCCCTGGCGCGCCTGTACGCCGGCCTGGTCACCGATGAGCCGCTGCGGGAAAGGGTCTTTGAGCTGCTGGTGGAAGAGTACCGGCGCACCCGGCAGATGCTGTTGGCGGTCACCGGCCAGACGCGGCTGCTGCAGAGCAATCCGGAGCTGGCCCGCTCCCTGCGTCTGCGCACCCCCTACGTCGACCCCATGAGCCTGGTGCAGCTCGAACTACTGCGGCGCAAGCGGACCGGCGAGGCGAGCGCCGAACTCGACTACGTCCTGGCGGCGGCGATGCAGGGAATTGCGGCGGGGCTCAGAAATACCGGGTGAAACCGACCGGGGGGAGGGTCATTTCAGCGACTGGAGATTCTTCAGCTGCAACGAAGCGGTATCGAGAGCCCGCCGGGCCCCCGGATGGGCGGCATCGATGGCCAGGGTCTGCTGCCAGAAGGCGATGGCGCTCTCCAGCCGCCCTGCCCGGTACTCCATCAGCCCCAGTTCCATCAGCCGATCGGCATACTGCCTCATCTCCGCCGTGACGGCCTGGGACGTGCGCGGGAGGCGCGCGGCAATGGCCGAGCTCTTCGGCCAGACCTCCAGCGCCTGGCGCAACAGCTCCCCCGCCGCACCCAGGCGCTGCGCCTGGCGGTGCTCGTCGGCCGCCGCCAGGACGGCACTGAGGATCAGCGGATACTCGGCCGCCAAGGAGCTCTCCTGCGC
>JACZKF010000326.1 GCA_014860175.1 Desulfuromonadales bacterium
ATCTCCATCCTGACCCTGGTGACCCGCGAGGGATACGTCTACCAGATCGACACCCGCCTGCGCCCTTCCGGCAATCAGGGGCCGCTGGTCACCAGCCTGGCGGCCTTCGAACGCTATCACCAGCAGTCGGCCCAGCTCTGGGAACGCCAGGCGCTGACCAAGGCCCGCGTGGTCGCCGGCCCCGACCCTCTCGCCAGCCGCATTGCCCACCTGATCGATGAGATCGTCTATCACCGCCCCCTCCCCCCCGGCCTGCGCGAGGAGATCTATCGCCTGCGTGCCCGCATGGAGACGGAAGTTGCCCGCGAAAACGCTGAGCATTTTAACATTAAAACCGGCAGAGGCGGCCTGGTGGACGTCGAATTTGTGGCCCAATACCTGCAACTCCACCATGGGGGGGAGAAGCCGGCCCTGCGCTCCAGCAACACCCTGCGTACGCTGAGCGCCTTGCACGAGGCCGGCGTTCTGGAAGCAGCCGACTACTGCGTCCTCGACGGAGGATACCGGTTCCTTCGTCGCCTGGAGAACAAGCTGCGGCTGGTCCATGACCAGTCGATCAATCAACTCGCCGGCGACCGCACCTACTTGATCAAGCTGGCCCGGCGCCTCGGCTACCCGGAGCGGCCGAAGCGCCCGGATGAAGCGTTCCTGGAAGATTACCGCAGCATTACCGAAAAGATCCGCACCGTCTTCGACCGCCTGGTCGGCCCGACGGAAAAGTCGGCGGAGGGATCGGAGGTGGCTGGGGGGGAGTGAAGCGATGGGCAACCGCATTCTGATCATCGACGACGATCCGAATATCTGCCGTTTTCTCAGCGAAGCGCTCAAGCTGCGCGGCTATCTGGTCAAAAGCTTCGCCGCCGGCGAAGAAGGGTTGCTCGAGCTGAAAACGGGAGACTACCAGCTGGCCCTGCTCGATATCCTCCTCCCCGGCCGCTCAGGGCTGGAGATCTGTCGTGAGTTGCGACTGCACCCGGCAACCCGGCAGCTGCCGATCATGATGATGACCGCCTTCTACCGGGAGGCGGCGCAGATCCGCGAAGCCCGGGAGAGCTACGGAGTCACCGACTACCTGCTCAAGCCTTTCACCCTGCCGGCCCTCTATCAGAAGGTGGAAGCGCTGGTCGGCCCGGCCGGCCGGCGGCGCAGCCGCAGCCAACTGCGGGTGGAAGGGAGCCTGGTGGAGACGCCGATCCCGAAGCTGCTGCACAACCATTACGTCCTGCGGGCCACTGGCCTGCTGCATCTGGAATACGGGACGCTGAAAAAAGTCGTTTACCTGCGCGACGGCTACCCGATTTTCGCCCGCTCCAACCTGGTTCGCGAATGCCTCGGGCAGATGCTGATCCGGGAAGGTCGGCTGAGCACCGAGGAGTGTGAGGAGTCGCTGCGACGAGCGACGGCATCGGGGCGCCTGCAGGGTACGGTGCTGATCGAGCTGGGGCTACTGACCCCCCACGAGCTGACGGCCGCCCTCGGCCGCCAGGTCACCGAAAAGCTGCTGGAAGTTTTCGCCTGGCCGGAAGGGACCTACCGCTTCTTCCAGGGGAGTAATTTCAAAAAGCACATCACAGCCATCGATCTCTCTCCCGCCACCCTCATCCTCGAGGGGCTGCGCCGCCACTACCCGCCACGCCGAATCAGCGAGATTCTGCTGCCACATCGCTCTCATTTTCCACGCCCGGCGGAAAACCCCCTCTACCGTTACCAGGACCTCCCCCTCTCCCCGGCCGACCGGCGTCTGGTGGCGCAGTGTCACGGCAATCTGAGCGTCGCGCAGATTCTCGAGCACCATCCGCTGAGTCGGCAAGAGAACGAGCGGCTGCTGGCAGCGCTGTTGCTGGTCGGCATGATGGAGATTCACCCGCAGCCGATTGTCGACCCGCAAGAGCCGCTCCAGCTCGAGGCGGCGGAAAAAGACCAGCTGCGGGAGAGTTTCCTGGCCGAGTACCGGGAGCTGATGCCGAAGGACCACTTCGCCCTGCTGGGAGTCTCCCCCCAGGCGCCGGTGGCGGAGGTGCGCAAGGCCTTTTTCGCCCTGGTGAAGAAATTTCATCCCGACCGCTTCCGCCGTGAGTATCTCTCGCCGGAACTGCAGCGCCAGATCAACGCGCTGTTCCAGAAAATCAACGAGGCGCACGAGACCCTCAGCGATCCATCCAGGCGCCGTCTCTACCAGGAGCAGTTGCGGGGGGGCGCCAAGGTCGGCCCGGATGTGGCCACGGTGCTGCAGGCGGAAACCGCCTACCAGAAGGGGTTGGTGCTGCTGCGGGTGCGCAATTACCGCGGCGCCTGCCAGGAGTTGGCTGGCGCCGTCAAGCTCAGCCCGGAGGAGCCTGAATACCTGACCCACTACGCCTGGGCGCTGTACAAAGCCTATGGCGAGGAGCCGCCTCAGCGACGCCAGGCGCAGGAGTTGCTGGTGAGATCGGCCACTCTCAATCCTCGCCTGTGGACCACCCACCTCTATCTGGGGCAGTTGCACAAAGCCGACGGCCAGTTGGCCGAAGCCGAAAAAGCGTTCGAAAGGACCATTCAGTGCAATCCGGATTGCACCGAGGCGCTGCGCGAGTTGCGCCTCTCCAACCTGCGCCGGGACCGGGGGGCCAAGGGGGTGCTGGGGCGCTGGCTTAGCCGATAGCCGGCTTGCGGTCAGAAGGAGCGTAGCTGCCGGTCGAGCAGGTGACGGGGGTGGACATTCCCCAGGGCTCCGAGCAGGCTCTGTCTGAGATGGGGGTTGTCCTGCGCCAGGTCGCGAATGAGCGCCTTCATCCGCTTGCGCTTCTGGTCGACGACGCCACAGACCGGACAGGCGCAGCAGACCACCGGAAAACCGTTGGTGCGGCTGAAGGTGATAATCTCCCGCTCCTCCACGTAGACCAGCGGCCGGATGACCGTGTGCCGGCCATTGTCGGCCAGCAGCTTGGGGCTCATCGCCCCCAGGGTGCCGACATAGAACTGGTTGAGCAGCAAGGTCTCGATGAAGTCGTCCAGATGGTGGCCGAGGGCGATCTTGTTGCACCCCAGTTCGTCGGCCAGTTTGTAGAGAACCCCCCGGCGCAGGCGGGCACAGAAGGAGCAGTACGAGGTGCCGGGCCGGCGCTTCTCCTCGATGATCCGGTAGCAGTTGGTGCTCTCCATCCGGTAGCTGAAGCCGTTCTCCTGCAGGTGCGCCTCGATACGCTCCTTTCGATAACCGGGGAAGCCGGCATCGACATTGACCGCCACCAGCTCGTATTTCACCGGCGCCCGGCGCTGCAGATGCTCGAGAAGATGCAGCAGGGTGTAGCTGTCCTTCCCCCCCGAAACACCGACGGCAATCCGGTCACCTGCCTCGATCAGGTTAAAATCACCGATGGCCCGCCCGGTCAGCTTGCGAAGGCGGCGATACAGCTGATCCTCGATCAGTTCCAC
>JACZKF010000327.1 GCA_014860175.1 Desulfuromonadales bacterium
CCGCAGAGGAGGGGAGCGGGGCAATCTGGTCTTCGCCGGAACGAGCGTGGTGGGGGGGACGGGAAAGGCCGTCGTCTGCGCCACCGGTATGGAAACCGAGTTCGGCCGGATTGCGGCGATGACCCAGGGTGTGAGGGAAGAACTCAGCCCTCTGCAGCGTGAAATCCGGCACGTGACCAAGATCGTCTCGGCGGTCGCCGTTACGGCCGGGCTCGTCTTTTTTTCCCTGGCGACGCTGCTGATCGGGATGGAGCTGTCCCTCGGCTTCATCTTCGCCATGGGGATGATCGTCGCCTTCGTCCCCGAGGGGCTTTTGCCGACGGTGACCCTGTCCCTGGCCATGGGGGTACAGCGCATGGCGCGGCGCCAGGCGCTGGTCAAGCAATTGTCGTCGGTGGAGACGCTGGGGCGCACCAGCATCATATGCACCGACAAGACCGGCACCCTGACCCGCAACGAAATGACCGTGCTGGCGATCTGGAGCGGCGGGCAACATTACCAGGTTTTCGGTACCGGCTATGCTCCGCAAGGGAAGATCCACGGCGCCGATGGGCTGCCCGTCAACGGCGGGGATCTGAAGCCGCTGCTGCTGGTCGCCGCCCTGTGCAACAACGCCCGCCTGCTGCCGCCATCGGCGGGACAGCCGGGGTGGCGAGTGCTCGGTGATCCCACCGAAGGGGCGCTGCTGGTGGCCGCCGCCAAAGGTGGGCTGGACCCCGCCGCCGAGGCGGCCAAGGCGCCGCGCTTGCAGGAGATCCCCTTTGAGGCGGTGCGGCGGCGCATGTGTACCGTCCATCGCTGCGGCTCCGTCCGCCGCAGCTTTATGAAAGGCGCCACCCACGAAGTGCTGGCCCACTGCCGCGCTCTGCTGCGCGGCGGCCAAGAGGAAGAGTTGACCGATACCTGGCGGGAGGCGATTCTCCAGGCGATGGAAGGCTACGCCCGGCAGGGACTGCGCGTGCTCGCCTTCGCCTGGGGGATGCTCCCCGAAGGCACCGCCGCCAACTGGGTGGAGAGGGTGGAGAACGATCTGGTCTTTCTCGGGCTGATGGCGATGGAGGACCCGCCCCGGCCGGAGGTTGCCGAGGCGGTGGACCGCTGTCACCGGGCCGGCATCCGTCTGATCATGATCAGTGGCGATTACGGACTCACCGCCGAAGCGGTAGCGCGGCAGATCGGCCTGGTGCGCGTGCCGGGGGCGCCGACCTACACCGGCGCCGACTTGCACGCCATGGACGAGAGCGCGCTGCGGGAGGTGCTCGGCAGCGGCGAGGTGATCCTGGCGCGGGTCGCGCCCGAACACAAAATGCGCATCGTAGTGGCGCTGCAGCGTTTGGGGCATGTGGTAGCGATGACCGGCGACGGCGTCAACGACGCACCTGCCCTCAAGCAGGCGGATATCGGCGTCGCCATGGGGCGTGGGGGGACGGAAGTCGCCCGGGAGGCGGCGGACATGATCCTCCTCGACGACAACTTCGCCTCTATCGTGGCGGCGGTGGAGGAAGGTCGTGGGGTGTATGAAAACATCCGCAAGTTCACCTCCTACATCTTCACCAGCAATACCCCCGAGGCAGTCCCGTTCATCCTCTACGCTTTCAGCGGCGGCAGCATCCCGCTGGCCCTCAACATCATGCACATTCTCGCCATCGACCTCGGCACCGACCTGGTACCGGCTCTGGCCCTGGGGCGCGAGCCGCCAGAGCCAGGGATCATGGAACGGCCGCCGCATCGGCTCAAGGCCCACCTGATCGACTGGCCGCTCCTCGCCCGCGCGTACCTCTGGCTCGGTCCGGCGCAGGCGCTGGCGGCCATGTCGGCCTTCTACTTCCAATTCTGGAGCCATGGCTATTGGGGACAGTGGACCGGTCTGCCATCAAGCGGCCCGCTGTACGCCTCGGCAACCGCCATGGCGCTGGCCGCCGTGGTCGTCACCCAGATCGGCAACCTCTTCGCCCACCGCTCCGAGAGCGTCCCCTTAAGACGCCAAAGCTGGACATCCAATCCGCTCATCTGGGGTGGAATTGCAGTCGAAGTATCTCTGGTGGCGGCGATCATCTATCTCCCTCCGCTCCAAAAGCTCTTCGGCACGGCACCATTCCCGCTTTCCAACTGGCTCTTTCTGCTCGTTTGGCTGCCGGCGCTGCCGCTCATGGACGAAGCGCGCAAGGCCCTGCGCGACATCCGGCGGCAAAAGCGCGCGCCTGCTGCCGACAGGTAAAAGCCTCTACCGCCTCTGGTATATTTCAGATAATTGGGAATGCCGGTTGCCGGGGCAATCTGCTCCAGGTGGCGCGCCCTTGAAGGAATCCTTGCATGGCTCTTCTGGAAATCCGCGGTCTCGAATACTGTGCGGATGCAAGACCGATCATCCGTGAGCTTTCGCTGGACATCCAAGGCGGTGAAGTTCATGCCCTCCTCGGGACGAACGGCACGGGGAAGAGCACCCTCGCCTATCTGCTCATGGGGTGCGAACGCTACAGACCGACGGCCGGTCGCATTCTCTTTGCCGGAGAATTGATCAATTCTTTGCCGATCTTTGAGCGGGCCAGGCGCGGGATCGCCCTCGCCTGGCAGGAGCCGGCAAGGTTCGAGGGGCTGAGCGTCCGCCGATATCTCGATCTTCACCAAAGAGGCTTTGATCCAGCTCCCTTCCTGGAAAGGGTCGGGATGAATCCGGCCCTTTATCTCGACCGCCATCTTGATCGCACCCTGAGCGGAGGTGAGCGCAAACGCATTGAACTCGCCTCGATTCTTGCCCTGCGCCCCCGACTGGCCATTCTCGATGAGCCCGATTCGGGGATCGACATGCTCTCCACCGA
>JACZKF010000328.1 GCA_014860175.1 Desulfuromonadales bacterium
GGCGATAATAGTCCCCAGCAGCAGCGGCAGCGCCAGGACCATGCCGTCGCGCAGCTGGTAGGGTCGGTCGGCAAAGGCCACCTGCAATCCGGCAGCCACCTGAAGGCTGAGGATGTAAAGCAGGACGCTGCCGATCACCAGATCGGGGAGCTGTCCGAGCAGCGCCACCGCGGCCGGCGAGAAGGCCAACAAAAACAGGAGCGCCGCCGCCGGCAGCAAGGTGAAGCGGGAGGCGCAACCGGTCGCCGCCACCACCCCTGGGCTGAGGGAGAAATTGACCGGTCCAAGGACCCCGAAAAACCCGGAAAGGGCGTTGCCGAGACCGGTCAAACTGATGCCGCGCCGAACCCGACCGGGCATCTCCCCCGCTTTCAGCATCTCGCCGATCGACTGAATCGAGCCGAGATCGTTCACTGCCAGGGCAAGAAAGCAGAAGAGAAAGGCGAACAGGGCACCCGGTTCGAAAACCGGCTCCAGCAGCAGTTGGCGAAACGGGTGGCCGGTCCAGGGGGGGGTGGCGGCGGTGAGCGCCGGCAGGCCAAACAGCAGCAGGTGGGCCGCCGTCCCCGCCAGCAACCCCCAGACAATCAGGGTAGAGCGCCACAGCCCGCGCCACCGCCGATAAGCGCTAAACATCGCCAGCAGCAACAGGGTCGCAAACAGCAGATTCGGCAGCGGGGCGGCATGGTTCGGCGGCAGCAGCAGCCGCAAGATGGCGGGGGTCAGGGTGAAAGCAATCAGCAGCAGCACCGCGGCGACGATCCGGGGGGTGAAGAGCCGCTGCAGCGGCTGGAAGATTCCGAGCAGGCTGATCAGAGCCAGGAGCAGGCCACCGAGCAGAATAGCGGTGTAGATGGCGGCCAGGGGAACCCCCTGGCTGGCCACCGCACCGACCAGCAGCACCGCCGCCGGCCCGGCAACCAGAGGGAGCCGGTGCCCCCAGAGAACCTGCACCGCCATCGTCAGGGCAACCACCAGGCAGGTTTTCTGCACAAAAAGCAGCTGCCCCTGAACATCGGGGAGTTGCAGCAGCCCCATCACCCGGCCGATAATCAAGATCCCCGGCAAGGCGATGGCCAGCCACTGCAGGCCAAACAGCAGGTTCTCCGGCCAGGGGGGGCGGTCATCGAGGCGAAAGCGCAAATCCACGGCGGTCTCCTTCGGGTGACGCCCGGTCGATCTTACCGGGCGACAGTCTGCCGCAGATCGGCCTCGAATTCGGTGAGAATGCGCCGCAGCGCCTGGTTCCACCCCTCCACCAGGGCGGTCGGATTGTTCTCGACCAGAGGAATTTCCTGCCGATAACTGCGGCGCAGCAGAATTTCGGCACGAGCGGTGCGGGCCGACAGCAGATTGAAGCGGATTTCCATGACCGCCTGGGGTCGAGCGCGGAAGTCGCCGTAAAGGGCCGTGATCTCTCCTTCGACGACCAGATCGGCCAGCTCGCCGGGGCGCGAGGCCGGCGGATCGAGAAGCCCCGCCGCCGTCAGCCAGCGGCGCGTCTCTTCGGTGATCAACGTCGCCGGCGAGGCGAGAAAACGGTTGTAGAAATCTCCTTCGTAGGTCAGCTCACCAGTGCGGTAGTAAAAGCCGGTCCCGGCAAAGCGGGGAGAGAGCTCCAGCCGGCGCACCTGCAGGTGCGCGTCGATGCCGGCCGCCACGGCGGGACCGTCGCCCCCGATATCCAGCACAAAGGAGTCGCGCTGCGGGTACTGGCGTTCGAGTTTCAGGCAACCGGCCAGAAACAGCAGCAGCAGCAGGCAGCCGATCCTTTTCATTTGTCACCTCCCGGGAACCGGCGCGGCGGCGGCTCGCCGAACAGTACCTGCGACGGGTTCTGGCGAAGGTTCTCACTGGTCTCTCGCAGATTGTCGGAGATCGCCCGGAGGTTTTCGACCGCCGCTTCGATCTCCGGCTGCTGGCCGGCGACCAGCTGATCGAGGCGTCGCATCGCCTGGCGCAGATGCGCCGCCGCCTCGGCGAGATCCTCTCCGCTGCCCACCTGATCGGTGATCTGGCGCAGATTTTCGGCGGCCGCGGTAGCCTCGAGCAGCAGCTGCTGCAGGGCCGGATCGACCTTCTCGACGGTGCGCCGCAGCTGCTGGAAAGTCGCCGAGGCCTCCTGGAGCAGCGGATCGAAATCGAGATCCTGAACCAAGGCATCGACATGCTGGTTGGTTTGGCGCAGTTCCTTGAGCAGGCCTTGGAGCTGGCCGCTGAGCTCTGCGACATCGAGTCCTTCCAGGGTCTGGGCGGCCATTTCCAGCGTTTTGCCGAGGGAGCCGGCGATCCCCTGAATGTTGATCGCCTCCAGATTGCGCAAGATGCCGTCAACGGCGTCGCCGATGCGGTTGATCAGGCTGGGGGAAGCGGGGATATAGGGGTGTTGCGGCTGCCAATCGATGGCCAGCGGCGGGTAGCGAAGGGGGTCGAGGTAGTCGGCCTCGATATAGGCGGCCCCCGTTACCCCCTGGAAGCCGAGGCGAACACGCAGTCCATGCTCCACTTCCGCTTTGATGACGTCCGTCGAAACGATCTCTTGTCTCGGCATGAAGGTCTCGGGCAGCAAAGCCATGCGCACCAGGACATAGCGGTGCTCGGTGTCGTACTCCTTGCGCACCGTGGTCATCGTCTCCACCCGCCCGATCTGAACGCCGCGAAACTTGACCGGCGAACCGATGTCCAGCCCCTGTACCGTCTCCTGAAAATAGGTCTCCACCAGAATTTCATCCTGGAACAGAGCGGCCGCCCCCAAAATAATGATGCCGGCCACCACCAGAGTGGAGGCGGCGAGGACGAACAGCCCGATCTTGAAATAATTCGCCCTCTCGCTCATGGTTTCTCCCCTGCCGGCGCCGCATCGGGATCGACCGAGCGCCGGAAAAATTGCCGGACATAGGCGTTTTCGCTCTCGTCGCGCAAGCGGTGCGGGTCGCCGGTGGCGATGATCCCCTGACTTTCCTTGTCCAGCATGATCACCCTGTCGGCAATATCATAGATACTGGCCAACTCGTGGGTCACCACCACGAAGGTGATCCCGAGGCCGGTGGAAATCCGACGGATCAGCTGGTCCAATTCCGCCGAGGTGACCGGATCGAGTCCGGCCGACGGTTCATCGAGAAAGAGAATCTGCGGATCGAGGGCCATCGCTCGGGCAATGCCGGCGCGTTTTTTCATCCCCCCGCTGACCTCCGCCGGCAGCCGATCGGCAAAACGTCCCAACCCCACCAGGCTCAACTTGAGCATCGCTATCCGGCGCCGGGCCTCCCCGGGCAAGTCGGTGAACTCCTCCAGCGGCAGGCAGACATTTTCGAGCAGCGTCTGCGAACCGAACAGAGCGCCGCTCTGAAAGGTGACCCCGATCTGGCGTAGAATCCGTTCCCTTTCCCGGCCGGTCGCTGCGCTCAGGTCGCGGCCGTCGATCAGCACCCGGCCGCGTACCGGCCGGTGCAAACCGATCATCTGTTTGAGCAGGGTGCTTTTACCCGACCCCGAGCCACCGAGGATGACGAAAATCTCCCCCCGGCGGACGCCGAAAGAGAGATCGCGCAGGATCACCTCGTCATTGTAGGCTGCCGTCAGCCCCTCGACCCGAATGATTTCGTCGCCCGGCTCTTTCATATCCCCAAGAAATAGAAAAGGACGGCAAAAATGCCATCTGCCACGATGATCAACACATTTCCGGCGACCACTGCCCGGGTCGCCGAATCGCCGACCGCGCTCGGCCCCAGGCGGGTCTGCAAGCCGCTCAGGCAGCCGACCCAGGCGACGATGCCGCCGAAGAAGAGCGCTTTGAACAGGCCGCTGGTGAAATCGACCCAGGTGATGGCACTCAGCAGCTGATTGAAGTAGGTGGTCAGAGAGTAGCCGAGGGAGAGGAGGACCACCGACCCCCCCATGATGGCGACCAGGTCGGCAAAGACCGTCAGCAACGGCATCACCAGGACCGCGGCCAAAAAACGGTTGACCACCAGAAAGCGGACAGGATCGATCCCCATGGTGACCAGGGCATCGATCTCCTCGTTGACTTTCATCGTCCCCAACTCGGCGGCGAAGGCCGACCCGGAACGCCCAGCCAGCACCATGGCGGTCATCAACGGCCCGAGTTCGCGCAGCATCGACAGGCCGACCAGGTTGGCTACGTAGATCTCGGCCCCGAATCGGCGCATCGGAATGGCTGACTGAAAGGCCATGATCAGGCCGATGAGGAAACTCACCAACAAGACGATCGGCAGGGCGTTGACCCCCGCCTTTTCGGCCGCCAGAAGAATCTCTCCCCCCCGCAGCCGCTGGCGGGGGTGGCGGAAGGTGGCGGCCAGGGCGACCACCAGATGACCGAGAAAGGCGACCAGACTATACAGTTCCTGCCAGGCTCGCCAGGAGGCCCGCCCCACCTCTTCGGCCAGATGGACGTGGATTTGGCGCTCCGGCGGCAAGGGGGGGATGTCGGCCGGGTCGAAAAGGTCGAACAGCTGGCGAAACTGTGGGCGCAGACCACGGATCTCGTACTGGCGGCCAGCCCCTTCCTGCCGGCAGCAAAGCTCCACCAGCAGCCCGATGCCGGCCCCATCGCAGTACTCGACCTGCGCCGCCTCGACAATCAGCCGCGGTGGTTGCCGCACCTCCACCAGGCGGACAGCTTCTCTCCAGGCCGCTGGGGTTGTCTCCATATCGAGCCGCCCGACCAGGTTAATGACCAGTGCCTGCCCTTCCGCTTCGCTGGTCTGCAAGGTAAATCGGGGTGTCGCCATGGGAACCCTTCACGAGCTTTCATCAAAGAGTACAGCACCAGCCGACTGGAGGCCAGCCCCTTTAATCGATACCGTACTCGCCCCAACGGCGCTCGACCAAGGCAGCGGTGACCGGATCGACGGCGACCCGGGCGGTCAGCGGGCGCCCCCGGCGGCGGGCATCAATGCCGATTCCCTCTTCGCTCAGGAGCCAATCGCGACCGGGGCTGGCCTGATTCAGCAACAGCCAGAGGAGCCGGCCGCCGTCGTGCAGATCATCGTCGGCGTCGAACAGGACCAGAAGGCGGGAGCCGCGCAGCAGGGGGGTCTGGCGCAACCGGTGTAAAAGATCCGGGCCTTCCCCCCCCGAGACCGAGACCAGCGCCGCCCGATGGAAAATACCCGCGGGGAGAAAACACAGCTCCACCACTTCCGGAACTTCCAGCTGCAGCAGCGGCAGCAAGAGTCGTTCGCTGGCCTTGGCCAGCCAGTAATTCTCCCGCGGCGGTGGCCCGACCACCGTACACGGGTAAAGGGGGTGAGGCCGGCGGCGCAGCGAAAGCAGATGGAACACGGGAGCAGGAGCGGCGGGGGCATAGTAGCCGGTGTGATTGCCAAAAGGTCCCTCCGGGCGAAATTCCCCCGGTGCCAGATACCCCTCGAGGATAAACTCGGCACCGGCCGGAACCTCCAGGTCACAACTGTCGCAGGCGGTAGTCATCACGGGACTCCCGGTTACCAGCCCGACCATGGCCAATTCGTCCACCCCCCTCGGCAACGGCGCACTGGCCGCCCAGGTGAGGGCGGGTGCCCCCCCCAGGGCGAGGACCACCGGCATCCGCTTCCCCTGCCGCTGCCAGGCACTCCAA
>JACZKF010000329.1 GCA_014860175.1 Desulfuromonadales bacterium
GTAGGGGAAGCGCACCGGGGCACCAAGGAAATCGGCCTCGGCGGCGTTGCGGTCGTTCCCCAGCATCCGGTCCCCCATCACCGACAGGACCTCCCCGCGCTTGAGAACCTCAATCATCTCCAGGGCGCCGCCGAGAAAACCGCGCGGGTCGATGATCCGATAGGGAGAATCGATGCCGGCATGTTCAAAGTAGTGCCGGTCGATATCCCCCTCTTCGCGCTGCATCAGCAGGTTGACCGGGACTTGGAGGAAGTCGAAGGCCGACATCGCCACTTGCCAGCAGCCGACATGGGCGGTCATCAGGATCAGGCCGCGCCCCTCGGCGACCAGGTCGATGAGTTCTTGGCGCCCCTCGAGGCCGACCTGCAGCGCCGTCGGTCCGAGAATGCCGACGACGGCCCGGTCGACCAGCACCTGCCCCAGGGAGAGGCTCATCCGGAAACTGTCGCCCAGGCGGGGAGGGTGCTGCGGGAAGCGCCGGCGCAGGTACGGGTAGGCGCGCCGGCGCAGCGACGGCCGAAACAGAACATAATACAAAACGACGAAATAGAGAAGGGCGTAGGCCGCCCGGCGGCCGCCAAGGCGGATCAGCAGGTAAAAGATCCGGTGCTGCAGCTGCGAGCCGATACTGCGACTGCTCCAGCCGGCCTGGCCGGTCTTAGCGCCCGGCACGGATCGCCTCCTGTACCCCAAGGGCGGCGCCGTAGATCAGAACTCCGACCAGCAGGGCGAGCAGCGGCCCGAGCAGGAGCGAGCCGAGGAGCCATTCCCAGAGCCGCTCCAGCCCCTGGTGGCCGAGGGTCTGCAGATTGAACTCGGTCAGAAATTCCCCCTTGCGCAGGAAATAGCCGATCTCGATGCAGAGGGCCGGCACCAGCGGCGGCATGCAGAGCTGGCTGACGCTCACCGCCACCACCTTGTTCAGGCGCAGGAAACCGGCGGCGAAAAGGATCGTCACCGTGTGCAGGGCCAGCAGCGGCAAGGCGCCGAGAAAAACCCCGAGGGCGGCGGCGGCGGCCAACTGGGCCGGCGAGCTGTTCTCGGTGAGCAGGGTGCGAATAGACCGCAGCGGCCGCAGCACGCTCACCTTTTCGCCGCTGCGGCGATCGGCGATGATTTTGCGGTGCGGCCAAGGGGCGACGGAGCGCATGGTCAGGCCGGTATTGAGCAGCGTCAGGCGAAAGTTGTCGCGGAAGGCGCCGAAGTGCGACACCCGCTCACCGGCCGGCGGGTAGTAGACGGAAATCGGCACTTCCCGCAGCTCGACCCCAGCCCAGGCCCCCTTGACCAGCACCTCCACCTCGAAGGAGTAGTGCTGCTGACTAAGCCGCAGCTGTTCGAGCACCATCAGCGGGTAGGCGCGATAACCGCTCTGGGTGTCGCCCAGGCTCTTGCCGGTCTGCAGCCGCAGCCAAAAGTTGGAAAATTTCCGACCGAAGCGCGAGGAGCCGGGGACGTTGTCGGTGGCGAAGTTGCGGCAGCCGACGATGATCGCCTCCGGATGCGCTTCGATCTCCGGCAGGAACAGGCGCACGTCTTCGGGGGCGTGCTGGCCGTCGGCGTCGATGGTGACCATATGGGTCATGCCGAGACGGCGCGCCTCGGCGGCGGCGGTCATGATCGCTGCCCCCTTGCCCCGGTTGTGCGGATGGCGCACGATCGCCACCGGCAGCCCGGCCAGTACGTCGGCGCCGCCGTCGGTGCTGCCGTCATCGACCACCAGCAGCCGCGGATGCACCGCCAGAATGCCCTCGGCCACCCGACGAACGGTGGCGGCGTGGTTGTAGAGGGGGATGACTAAAAGAATATTCATAGGTCTTATAAGTCGTATTGGTCCAAATGGACTTATTGAATTCTTTTGCTGCTCTGGGTGAACCGGATAAACCCCCCGATATTGCCGGCGAACCGCCGCCAGCTGTCGGGGGAGCGCCAGAGCATCGCCGCGTAGCCGAGGAGCACCTTCGGCCGGCTATAGTGGCGCTGGTAGAAGGTGTTGAAGAGCCGGTCGAGCCGCTCCCGGGTCATCCCCTCGGGGACGAAGAGGAAGTGCATGCAGTCCATCCGCGCCCAATCCTCGTCGAAGCTCCCCAGCTCTCTGATCGTCTCATACAGGGGCGAGCCGGGAAAAGGGGTAAATTTCGCCAGGTTGAAATCGTCGACCGGCAGCGAGAAGACGTAGTCCATGCTGCGGCGGATGCTCGCCTCGCTCTCCCCCGGCAGCCCCATCATCAGCAGCCCCTTGACCCGGATGCCGGCCTGTTTGATCAGCCGGATCTTGGTCGCCAGCATCTCCAGGTCGGCGTTTTGCCGGTGCTGGGCCAGCAGCTCGGGGTCGCCGGTTTCGATGCCGAGGCTCGCCATCCAGCAGCCGGCCGCCTTCATCAGCCGCAGCAGCTCGGCATCGACATGCTCGGCCCGCACGGCGCAGTTGAAGGTCATGCCGAGGGGGCGATCGATCATCCGGCGGCAGAACTCTTCCACCCGGCCGCGATGGAAGGTGAACTGGTCGTCGTAGAAGTTGACGTGGCGGATGCCGAAGCGCTCGCGCAGGTAGGCCAGGTGGTTGTACAGGTAGTCCGCCGAGTTGAAGCGGAAGGTGCGGCGGAAGACCGAACGGTCGCAGTAGCTGCAGGCGTAGGGGCAGCCACGGCTGGAGATGCAGCTGGTGTTGGGCGCCTTCGGGTAGTTGAAGATCGGCAGCTTGTAGGCGTGGGGGAAGCCGGCGAGCTTTTCGTAGGCCGGAAAGGGGAGGCGGTCGAGCTCGACCCCCCGCTCCCGGTAGCCGCTGAAGCGCACCGTGTCGCCGTCGCGCCAGACGACCCCCGGCACCTTGGCCGGCTCCTCCCAGCCGCCGGCGAGGAGTTCGGCCAGACTCTCCTCCCCCTCCCCCGCCACCACGAAGTCGACCGCCGGGTACCCCTGCAGGACCTTTTCCTTCAGGGCCGAGACGTGCGGCCCGCCGAAGACGGTGCGCAGGCCCGGCAGCTCCGCCTTGGCCAGCTGCGCCAGGCGCACCCCGTCGAGAAAGCTGGAGGTGGTGCAGGAGAAGCCGAGCCACCCCGGGCGGTCGCGGCGCAGCTGCTCGCGCAGGCGCCGGTCGGAGTCGGGATGAGCGAAGCAGTCGAGGATGTCTGCCTGCATCCCCTCTTTTTCCAGCCAGGCGGCGATGCTCGCCAGCCCGAGGGGGGGCATCAGGTTGGCCAGGCGGGAGATGTCGCGGCCGGCCGCCTCGGCCGGGTAGCCGAGAGGGTGCAGCAGCAGGATGCGGCGCTCTTTGAGTGCGTTCATTTCAGCGTTAGTCCTGGTGGGCCGAAGGGGACCAGATGGTCCCAGAGCACCCCTCGGAAGCCGAATCGGTGCATCACCGCCAGCCGGATCTGCCCCTCGGAAGGGGGGAAAATCCGGTCCCGCCGGCCACGAAAGGAGGCGGTAATGGTGGCATTCATCCACTGCGGGTCGATGGCCGGGGAGAAATAATAGCTCGGCTTGAGGAGCGACGTTTCGGCGGCGACGACCCCTTCGCGCACCGCCTGGGCGTGCAGGTCGGTGCCGGGGAGAATGCGGATGCCGGAGAAGGCGAAGACGACGCACTGCTCGAGCCGGGCGAGGTTTTCGAGCCCCTCGACAACGGTGGCCGGCGTCTCCCCGGGAACGCCGAACATGACGTAATGGGCGCAGGGGAGCCGCTCCTCGACGCAGGCCCGGTTTACCGCCTCCGCCTCGGCGAAGGTGAACCCTTTGCCGATACCGGCCAGAGCGGTGTCGCTGGCGGCGTCGGTCCCGAGCTCCAGGGCGTAGAGGCCGGAGCGCTTCATCAGAGCGAGATCGCCCCGAGGGAGCCCCTGGGGCCGGAAAAAGGCGCACCAGCGGATGCCGGCATTTTGCCGCAGCAGCTCCTCGGCGATCTGCAGGTGGTGGCCGCTGGGATCGTTGAAAATCGAGTCGGTGAAGAAAAAGGTATCGACCCCGTGCTCGGCGCGGATGGCCCGCAACTCCTCCACCACCGCCGCCGCCGGCCGGGACCGGAAGCCGCACCCCTCGAGCTGCGGGTAGCTGCAGTAACTGCAGGCGAAGGGGCAGCCGCGCTTGGTCTGCAGGTTGAGCATGCCGGTCTGGGCGAGATAGAAGCGGACCAGTTCCGGCTCCAGCAGCGGCGCCCCGATCTCGCCACCGGCCAGGAGGAAACTGTTCTCCTGCACCGCCTCCGGCTTCTCGCCGCGGCCGAGGCGCTCCACCAGCTCGGGGAAACGTCGCTCCCCCTCGCCGGCGATGCCGTAATCGGCGCCGACATAGGCGAGGATCTCCGCCGGCATGATGGAGAAGGCCGGACCGCCGATGACCACCGGGGCGTCGGTCGCCTGCCGCACCCGGGCCACCAGCTGCCGCGCCTGCGCCAGATACCAGCCGCTCTCGCCGCTGAAGGAGTCGACATTGTCGATGTTGCGCAGCGACAAACCGACCACCTCGGGGGCGAAGGCGCGCACCGCCTCTTCCAGGGCCGCCTCCGAACGGCCGGCGGCGAGAAAATCAAACTGCCGCACCTGATGGCCGCGACCGGCGAGGGCGGCGGCGACCATCGCCATGCCGAGAGGGTAGACCGGGAACGGCTCGCAGGTGACGTTGCTGGAGAGGAGGAAGACGCGGCTCATCCGTCGGCCCGCTCGCCGCGGAAGCTGCGCCTGGTACGCGGGTCGTAACGCCGGTAGGTGCCGTCGGCGACCTCACGGCCGATGACCCGTTTGAACAGTTCCCCCATTTTGAGCTGATAGCCGCCGCCGGCGTAAAAAGTGTCCCAGGCGTAGTGATACATCTCCTGCAGCTTCTCCGGGGTCATCTTCTTTGGCTGGAAGACGACCTTGTCGGCGCTGTACTGGCGCCAGTCGCTGGAGAGAAGCCGCCCCTCCTGCTCCAGAAGGGTGCGCACCGGCGAATGGGGGAACGGGGTGAGGATGGTGAACTCGGCCACATCGAGCTCCACCTCGAGGAGGAAATCGACCAGCCGTTTGATGTAATCCTCATCCTGATCGTCGGTGCCGAGCAGGATCGTCCCCTCGACGCCGATGCCGTGCTCCTTGAGCCGGCGGATGCGGTTGCGAATGACGTCCGAGGTGTCGAAGACCGCCTGGTAGACGTACCAGGCGCCGGCGTCGGCGGCCAGCTTGAGGATCTCGGGGTCGTCGAGGATCGGGTGCGAAACCCACTTTTTCTTCAGCGGGATCATGGCGGTGAACAGATCCTTGAGCCATTGCCGGTCCTGGGCGAGGGAGTTGTCGACGATAAAGAGGCGGTTGTTCTGGATCGCCTCCATCTCCTCAATCACCTGATCGATCGGCCGCGGGCGGAAGCTCTTGCCGCCGAGAAAGCCGGTGCAGCACGGAAAGCAGTCGAACTTGCACCCCCGGGAGGCGTGCATCAGATCGAGCATCTGCACCCCCCGGTAGTTGTACAGGGGGCTGTCGAGGATCTCCCGCCGGGCGGTCCCGATCAGCGCCATCTCGGGGGGGTTGTGCTGATAGTCATAAAGCTTCTGCAGCCGCCCCTGCTGAAAATCATCGACGACGGCGGCGAAGCGCCCCTCCGCCTCGCCGAGAAAGACGGAGTCGGCATGCCGGGCGACCTCTTCGGCGTGCAGCATGACGGCGATGCCGCCGAAGATCACCGGCACCCCCTGGGCCCGGTAACGGTCGGCGATCTCGAAGGCACGCGGCAGCTGACAGGTCAGCATCACCGACAGGGCGACCAGGTCGACCCCCCCGTCGAAGTCGACCTCCTGCCGGTTCTCGTCGATAAAGGTCAGCTCGACATGGGGGGGGACGGTGGCGGCAAAAACGACCGGTCCGTGCGGCGGCAGGTGGAACTCGGTCTGCCGGTCGAGCTTCGGCCAGGTCGGGTAAATCAACTTCATGCGCATGGCTTGTTTCCTTCCCGTTGCGTATATCGAAAAGCGAAAATCTCAACACAGATTAAAAGTAGATGCCCACAGATGCCAGATGAAAAGCTAAACCATACCGCAGATAAAAACCCGATGAACGCAGATGAACGCA
>JACZKF010000330.1 GCA_014860175.1 Desulfuromonadales bacterium
ACGTATATGGATGCGCTATGAGCGGGGGGAAAACTGTAGCGCATCCATATACGTCAGCAGCCCGAATCGTGGACGGTGAGCTTCGCTACGGAGCTGATCCGACCAAGCCTTGATACTTCCATTAAAAATCCTAATTTTATAATTAAAAATCTTTATCTTCTAAATCTTTGACCTGTCCTGCCTTCCGAGCTAACTTTGGCATTGAAATTTCAATGCATTAGGAGGATAGGATTTTGATCGGAATAGAAGAAAATTTTGAAACTCAAACAGGAAACCGCCGAACCCACAAGTATCTACTCCTAACCCTTACCTTTCTGATCGCCGCACTGTTCGATGTGGCACCTTCTTTTGCCGGCTCTATCCTCGGCAACACCACCAACCAGTCGTTCAACAAAGCCAAGAAGATCCTTCTTCAAGAGGTCTATGCCGACCACCATCTCACCTTCTACTGCGGCTCCGAGTTCGACGACCGGGGGAAGATTCTTTTTCATACGGGTGGCTACCAGCCGAGAAAAGAAGGGGAGCGGGCCTACCGGGTGGAGTGGGAGCATATCGTCCCGGCGCAGGCCTTTGGGCAGAGCTTTGCCGAATGGCGGGACGGCCATCCTGAATGTGTCGACAGCAAGGGGAAGTCGTTCAAGGGGCGCAATTGTGCCGGCAAGATGAGCATCCCTTACCGCTACATGGAGGCGGACATGCACAACCTCGTCCCCGCCATCGGCGAACTGAATGGCCTTCGTTCCAACTACTCCTTCGCCATGATCCCCGGAGGCCAGAGCGACTTCGGCGCCTGTGAAATGAAGATCGAAGATCGAAAGGCGGAGCCGCCGGCCGCCGTCCGTGGCAATATTGCCCGGACGTACTTTTATATGGATGCCGCCTACCCTGGCCGTGGGGTGGTCAGCAACAAGAACCGGAAGCTGTTCCAGGCCTGGGACAAGGCGGACCCGGTAGATTGGTGGGAGTGCAAGCGGAGCAAGCGGGTAGAGATGCTCCAGGGCAATGCCAACCCCTTTGTCAAAGACAGGTGTCAGGAAATCGGCTTGTGGTGACGTCAGATTGATAATCGAGGCTGATCAGCCCTCTGGTGAAGTCTCGACGGACAAGGCTTCGTGCAGGTTGACTGTATGGTTTTTGATTCGGCGCAGAGCCACTGCCATATCACTGAAAGTCAGGGCCGGCAAAGCGCCACAGGAGCCTGCCTTCATCCGCTCGAGGTGCGCATTGCGAACGGTGTCGGCCAGATCATTGAGCCGATTGGCCTCCTCTTTAACCCTGCGTGGGTTGCTGTCATCCTCATCGATGAAAGCTTTGCCGACCAGGCTAAAAAAAGAGAAGACCTCATGGTGAAAATTGATCAAATCCCTCCAGGCATCCGCACTGAAATCAAGTTCGTTCTTGTCGAGCCGCTTCATGTAGGAGCAGATCGAGGCGGCATAGTCGGCAATCGATTCCAGTTCGTCGGCAGCCCGCACATAAGCGTAGGCCCGATCTGACTGTTCGTTGCTGGACTGTCCGGCCTGCATGAGGGTGACGGTAAAGGTAGTGATCTCGTGTTGCATGATATCGGTCTGCTCTTCAATCGCTTTCACCTTCAGGAGAAAACGGTCGCGCCCTTTCAGATCGCGGTGCAGCAGACTGCCAACATGGCGCAGAGCCTTGTGAACGCGCCCCTGCATCCGCTTGAGTTCCTCAAAGACCATCGAAATACCCATGGCAACCGGCATACTGCCGGGTGGACCGATATACCTGAAGGCACCTTTTACGGCCCCTTCCTTCTCCGGCACTATCCTGATGACCAGTTTTTCCAGTTGACCGAGAAACGGCAGTATCAACAGGGTGGCGGTGATGTTGAACATCGTGTGTGCCAGGGCGATATGGGCGGCAATGTAGGGGCGATGTCCTTCGCTGTTCACAAAGTTGGCGGCACCGGGAACAATCGTCTCAACGAGGCTGACGTAGGGCGAGAACACCATGAGTACAATCAGAACCCCCAGGACATTGAAGGCGCTGTGAGCCATCGCCGCGCGCCGGGCGGAGACGGTACTGCCGATGGCGGCGAACTGGGCCGTGATGGTCGTGCCGATATTCTCGCCGAGGACCAGGGCAACAGCCGTGTACAGGGGGATGGCGCCCGTGGCGGCAAGGGCGATGGTGATGCCAAGCATCGCCGAACTGCTCTGGATGACCATGGTCATCAGGCAGCCGATGGCCACGCAGCCGAGGAGGCTCGGCAGCGACTGGGCATCGAGGATCAGCATCAGGTTCGTGAAACCCTCATGACCGCGCAGCGGTTTGAAGGCGCCACTCATGATCTCCAGGCCGAAGAAGATCAGGCCCAGGGCGACCAGAACCTTGGCGAGCCCTGAAGCCCGCTCATTTTTGGCAAAGAGCATCGGAAAGATGCCGAGGGCGATCAGCAGCAGGCCGTATTTGCCGACGTTGACCGCCAGAATCCAGCCGGTGACGGTGGTGCCGATGTTGGCGCCCAGGATGACGCCGATCGCCTGGCTCAGCTGCATCAGGCCGGCGTTGGTCAGACCGACCACCATGATTGTGGTGATCGACGAGGACTGGACGAAGGCGGTGACGGTCAGACCGACCAGCACCGCCAGAATGCGGTTGGTGGTCAGGGAGGAGATGGCTTTTCGGATCAGGCCTCCCGAGAGCATCTGCAGACTGTCGGAGAGGTACTTCATCCCGAGGATGAAAATCCCGAGACCGCCCAGGACGGAATAGAACATCTTAAAAGGTTCGATCATTGGGTGGACCTCAGTAAGGTTGGGTTTGGTGTCGAGCTGGTTGCACTCACTGCCTCAAGGCCGACTCCGGCAGGGAAGGGGCGCCCAGAATTCGAGCCCCCAAGATCCCGACCTCGTAAAGAAGCACAAAAGGGATAGCCAGGGCGCACTGGGAAAAAACATCCGGCCCCGGGGTAAAGAGGGCACCGAAGACAAAAGCGACGATCACCATGTACTTTCGGTTCTGCCGCAGCCAGAGATGATCGACGACCCCCAGTCGCGCCAGGAGCACGATGACGACCGGAAGCTCGAAGACCATGCCGAAGGCCAGAAGAAGATGCAGGGAAAGCGACAGGTAGGCATCCATGGAGAGCATGGCGCTGACCCCGCCGCCGCCGAGGCCGAACTGGACCAAGACGGAAAGGATAAGGGGAAAGATGAAGGTGAAGCCGAAGTAGGTTCCAGTAGAAAAAAATAAACAGCTGGAAGCGACGAAGGCGACGCCGAATCTCTTCTCATGCGTCGGCAGCGCGGGAGCCGCAAATGCCCACACCTGCCAGAGGATCACCGGCAGGGAGACAATCAGGGCGGCCATGGCGGCAATCTTCAGATAGGTGAAGAACGGCTCGGTAGCGGACAGAAAGACCAGTGAGCTGTTTCCCGGCAGCACTTCCCGTAGTGGCTTCGATAGATACAGGAAGAGTTGTTCAGCGAAGCTGTAGCAGACGAAGAATGCCAGTATCCAGGCGCCACCGGCGATGATGAGGCGTTTGCGCAGCTCTTCCAGGGGTAGGGTGAAAGGGAACCGTTCGTTGACCATGAATGAACTCTTTCGAGAATGATGCTGTCGTGGTCTAAGCCCCCCCTTCGGGGTGTGTTTACCGGTACAGTAAATTGGGCAGCCAGAGGGTAATGGCCGGCACGTAGGTGATCAGCAACAAAAAGGCCATCATGACCAGAATCCAGGGTCCGCAGGCCTTCGTCGTTTCGGTCAGCCCCAGGCGGGAGATGCCCGAGGCGACATACAGGTTGAGGCCGACCGGCGGAGTGATCATGCCGATCTCCATATTGATGGTCATGATGATGCCGAGATGGATGGGGTCGATCCCCAACTGCATGGCCATCGGGAACAGGAGCGGCGCGGTGATCAGCAGGATCGACGACGGTTCCATGAAGTTTCCGGCGGCCAGCAGCAGAAGGTTGACGCAGATCAGAAAGCCGATCGGTCCCAGGCCCAGGGCGGTAATCCAGGCGGTGAGTTGCTGGGGGATCTGCTCCGAGGTGAGCAGAAAGGAGAAGAGGACGGCATTGGTGATGATGTAGAGGATCATCGCCGACATGTTGGCGGCGGAGAGCAAGACTTTCGGTACCTCGCGCAGGCGCATGTCGCGGTAGACGAAGACGGCCACGACGAAGGCGTAGACGGCGCTCATCGCCGCCGCTTCGGTGGCGGTGAAGGTGCCGGAGTAAATGCCGCCGATCACCACCACGATCAGAAGCAGCCCCCAGATGCTCTCGCGGAAAGTGGAGAAGAGCGTCTTGAGGCTCGCTCTCGGCAGCGACGGATAGTTGCGCTTGCGGGCGACGATCCAGGTGGTGACCATGAGAAGAGTCGTCAGCAGCAGGCCGGGAATGATGCCGGCGATGAACAGCTTGTCGATGGAGGAGTTGGTGGAGACGGCGTAAATGACCATGACGATCGACGGCGGAATGAGGATCCCCAGCCCGCCGGCCGTGCCGATGACCCCGACGCCGAACTTCATCGGATACCCCGCCTTGACCATTGCCGGCAGCAGGATCGAACCGATGGCCACGACGGTAGCTGGGCTGGAGCCGGAAACGGCGGCGAAGAGGGCGCAGGCGACAATACCACCGAGGGCCAGACCCCCCTTGAGGTGCCCGACGAGGGCGGTGGCGAAATGGATCATTCGCTTGGCCACGCCGCCGTGGGTGAGAAAATTGCCGGCGAGAATGAAAAAGGGGATCGCCATGATCTCGAACTTTTCGATGCCGGTAAACAGCTTCAGCGCCACCGCCTCGATCGGCACCTGGGTCATGGTGAAGAGAAACGTCAGGACGGTGAGACCGAGGGCAATGGAGATCGGCATGCCGGTGAGCATCAGCAGGGCCAAAAGCCCGAAAATAATCGCAGCGGTCATGGTTTCCCTCCGTCATCCTTGCGCACGCCCACCATGTGAATACCGTCGGCGGTGGCGAGGGAAATGTCGGCTTCGCCGATACCTTCGACATGCCCGGCGTCGTGGTGCGGCAGCTCGCCGGTTTTGAGGAAGATTTTGATCACCTGGAGAAAGCGGAAACACATGAGATACGATCCCAGCGGAATGGCCGAATAGAAGATCCAGACCGGCCACTCCAGATCGGGGCTGGTCGGCCCTTCGGTCAGGTCGGGCCAGTCAAAACCGAAGGTCGAGGCGATGGCGTAGCGCATCCCGACTTCCCAGACGAAGGCGGAGCCGAGGGTGCCGATAATGCCGGTAAAGAGCGCCCCGCCGGAGAGGCCGATGACGACGAACTTGGCTCGGGTCTTGTCCTTCAGGCTGTTGATGAAGACATCGACGCCGACGTGGATGCCAGTGCGCACGCCATAGGCAGCGCCGAACTTAGCCATCCAGATGAACATGTAGATGCAGAGCTCCTGCGCCCAGCCCATATTGAGATTGATAAGCCAATCCTGCACGACGGGGATCGGCATGCCGGCCCCGTAGCGGTGCAGGACGGAGAGGAAGATAATGATGGTCGCACCCCCGATCATGGTGGCGACGATCCATTCCTCCAGATGATCGAGAAACTTGAGGAAATGCTTCATGGAACCCCTCTCCAGAACAGCTGTTGCGAAATGGCACAAAAATGCCGCTGCTCTTTCGGGCAGCGGCATTCCCGGCCACGTTACTTCTTGAAGCCGGTGGCCTGATAAACCTCCTGAATAAGGTCGGCACCGATTCGGTCGGCCTGGGCCTCGTGGACTTTGACCAGAGCCTTCTTCCATTCGGCCCGCTCGGCCGGCGTGAGGATGATGATCTCCGATTTGCCGGAAGCCTTTACCGAGGCCAGGTCTTCGTCATTCTTTTTCTTGGCGATGTCGTTGGCGTACTTGGTCGCGTCGACCATGGCGTCATCGAGAATGGTGCGGATGTCGGCCGGCAGGCCGTCCCAGAATTTCTTGTTGACGATCACCGCATAGCCCAGGTAGCCGTGGTCGGAGGCGGTGACGAATTTCTGCACTTCATGCATTTTCTGGGTATAGAGGTTTGACGGCGGATTCTCGGTGCCATCGACAACGCCGGTCTGCAGTCCCTGATAGACTTCGGAAAAAGCCATGACCTGGGGCAGGGCCCCGAGGGCGCGCATCTGGGCCTCGAGAATCTTCGAGGATTGGATACGCATCTTCAACCCTCTGAAATCTGCCGGTGTTCTCAGCGGCTTGTTGGCGCTCATCACTTTGAAGCCGTTATCCCAATAGGCAAGACCGAGAATCCCTTTCGGCTCCAGTTTCGACAGCAATTTCTTGCCGACCGCTCCTTCGGTCACCTTGTGCAGATCGCCATACCCATCAAAAATAAAGGGGAGATCGAACAGCTCGAATTCCCGAACCCCGAGGGGGCCGAACTTGGCGAGGGAAGGGGCGAGCATTTGGACGGCACCAAGCTGCAGCGCTTCCATCTCTTCCTTGTCCTTGTACAGTTGGCTGTTCGGATAGACCTCAACTTTGACCGCCCCCTTGCTGCGCTCTTCGGCGAGTTTCTTGAAATACTCGGCCGCCTGACCTTTCGGGGTGTCGACTGCAACGACATGGCTGAACTTGATGACGATCGGCGCCGCCATACCGGAGGAGGCGAAGGCGAACACCACGGCCATCGCCAGGAACAAAACCCTGCTCTTCATGCAATTCTCCTGTCTTGGGGGTTTTTGGCCCATCCCGTCCGCTGAAAGCTTGGGGAGGGTAAAGGAGTGGGAGAAATCCGGAACGGATCCGCTGCACCATAATAATTGGGAAGATGGGTCGATCAGAGCAGAGTGGTGAGGACGTATTTAAATATGAAGCCGCAGCCGAAAGTGAACAGTGCCAGCACCAGGGGTGAAAAAAAATTGGCGACCCACCCCTCTCCCAGGAGAAAAGGGACCGGGACCATTCTTGACCCCCTGTAGACCACAGTGGCAACGGCCAGGGAGAGAGAGAGCAGAACAACGCCGACAAACAATGTTTCCATCGCGAGCTCCTGTGTGTGAATGTTGCTGGAGACTAGCACTGGAATGATTGCCGGATCCTTACCGATCCATTACAATTTTGAAGGATTCGTTGCCAGCGGGGTCCTTCGGCAGCGGCAACTCGACGGGTGATTGACGGCCTCCAAGTCACCGTCTTGGCAGAGACATTTCAAAGAGGGCCCCCCCCTCTGGGCGGTTGCAGGCGGTGATGGTGCCACCGTGGGCGGCTACCACCGCCCTGACCAGGCTCAGGCCGAGGCCGATCCCTTTTTCCGACTGATTCCGCCCCCGGAAAAGTCGATCCCAGATATGATCCAGGTCGGCCGGGTGAATACCGATCCCATTATCCGCCACCCGCACTTGGATCCCCTCCCCGGCGCTTTTCGCCACCAGATCGATGCGCCCCCCCGGTGGCGTATTTTTAACGGCATTGTCGAGGAGATTGGCCAGGGCCTGGCTGGTGCGTTCCGGGTCGAGGGTCATCCGAAGTTGCGGCTCTATGACCGACTCGAAAACGATCCCCTTCTCTTCGGCCACGTAGAGATACATCTCCGCCACGTTGTCGACCATGGCGGTGAAATCGACTTCTCGCAGATTCAGGTGCAGGGTCCCGGATTCGGCCTCGGAGATGTCCATCAGCATGTTGAGCATCCCGAGAATCTGCTCTGACTGCTCCACACACTCCTGCAAGGCGAGTTGGGGATCCCCCTCCTGCAGCGCTCTTTCGGCGCGATTGCGGAAGCGGGTCATCGGGGTGCGCAGGTCGTGGGCGACCGAATCGAGGGCCTGTTTCATCCCCCGGATCAGCGCATTGATCTTCTCGATCATTTCATTGAATAACCGCCCCAGATCATCGAGTTCATCACCGTTGCCGGTGCGGGAGACGCGAACGTCCCACTCACCCTCCCGGATCGATTCAGCGGTCCGGATCAAATCCTGCACCGGGCGCATGGAGCGACGGGCGAGAAAGAACCCTCCCGCCAGCCCCAGAATAATGAGGGGGACAATGGAGATGAAAAAGGTTTCCCGGAGCCGCTTCAGAACTCTTCCGCGATCCTCCGTGCTGGTACCGATCTGGAAACGAAAGCCGTCGGGGAACTCGGTTTCGAGGATCTCAAGGTGATGATTGTCGCCGTGGGCGGGGAGAATAATCCAGCCATCCTCTGTTCTCGGCAGGGGTGGTTTATCGAGGACAGTGAGGTCGAATTCCCGCCAGTACTGGGGAAAGAAAACCCGGCCGGATTCCTCGGAGCCGTTGGCTATGCGGGTGAAAAAGGGGTTGTTGCGGCGGAATCGATCGTTGTCTTGGACAGCCTTGATGAAGGCATCGATCCCGCCTTCGAGATACTCCCCCCGCAGGCTTTGGAGCTCCACCAGCACCTGTTCCCGATCGTGATGGGCCAGAGTCGAGGCGAGAAACCAATAGGCGATTGCCATCAGCGCCAGAGAGCTGAGCAGAACCAGCAGAGAACAGCCGGCCGCGATGCGAAAGCCGATAGTGCTATCGACTCTTTTCTTCGGGAAGCCTGAGGACATAACCGATGCCGCGAAGGGTATGGATAAGTTTTATGGGGTAGTCCCGGTCAATCTTGTTTCGCAGGCGACAGACCAGGACATCGACCACATTGGTCTGCGGGTCAAAGCGGAAATCCCAGATTTTTTCCAGGATCATCGTCTTGGAAAGGATCTTTCCCTGATGGCGCATCAGGTAGTCGAGAAGGGCAAATTCCCGTGGCTGCAGATCGATGCGGCGGCCGCCGCGCATCACTTCCCGCCGCAGAAGATCTATCCGCAGATCCCCGCAGGTGAGAAGGGTCATTTCTCCCCTCCCCGCGGTACGACGCAGAATTGCCTGAACACGGACGAGAAGCTCGGCGAAGAGGAAAGGTTTGACCAGGTAGTCGTCGGCCCCCCTCTGGAGGGCAGCCACTCGTTCATCGGCCGTTTGTTTGGCGCTCAGGATCAGTACAGGGGTAGCAATTCCCTGGCTCCGCACCAATTGCAGAAGGCTGATGCCGTCGAGACGGGGAAGCATGAGATCGAGCACCGCCGCATCGTAATGGACCATCCGGAACAGCTGCAGGGCGTCCTCGCCATCACTGGTGTGATCGACGGCATAGCCGGCCTCGCGAAAGCCTTTGACGATAAAATCGGCAATACTTTGGTCATCCTCGACCAGGAGCAGACGCATGATGGTCCTGAGGTTGAAAGGGCAACTCCGCCGCAACCCGGCCTGCAATGAGAAAAGGTCAGGGTCGTTGGACGCGCCGCAGCAGGCTGCTCGCCCAGGAGAGGCCGACGCCGAAGCCGCTGATGGCGATGAGGTTGGCCGACCCGGCAAGTTCTTCCTGCAGCAGCAAGGGGATGGAGGAGCCGATGGTGTTGCCGAAATCGCCGACGTTGAAGGGGACTTTGCCGGGGTCGAGGCCGAGCTTTTCGGCAATGGTTTCAACGATGATCTTGCTCCCCTGATGGAGCAGGAAGCGGTCGATCTGCTCGATCGTTACCTGGTTCTTCTGCGCCATCAGGCGAATGTCTTTGGGGATGTATTTGGCGGCGAAATTGAACACCGCCCGGCCGTTCATGAAGAGTTGACCCTGGTCGTTCACCGCCAGTTTTGCGTGGTCCTTGCCGATGGTGCCGAAAGTGGTGGCTCCGGAGACGAAGACGGGATTGTCTGAGACGAGGGTAGCGGCGGCGGCGTCGCCGAAGAGGAGAGCGGTGTTCTTGTCGTCGGGATTGACCACTTTGGAGTAGGGATCGGCGGTCAGCAGAATCGCTTTTCGCATCCCGTTGGCGCTCATCAGGGCCTCAAGGGTGGCCAAACCATAGACAAATCCGGAGCAGCCGAGGGAAATGTCGAAACAGGCGCACCCCTCGGGCAAATCGAGCTTGTCGTGGACGATCGCCGACGTATGCGGGATGTTTTTGTCCGGGTTCTGGGTCACCACGACCAGGGCCTCGATTTCCGCCCGGGAGAAGTTCGCCCTGGCCTCAAGAGCCTCGAAGGCCTTCACGCATAAGTCCGAAGTGTCTTCTTCGGCCCCCTTTACCGATATCCGCCGAATCCCTATCTTGTTTTCGATGAAATTATCATCAATCGTAAATTTAACTTTGCGCTCGTAGTTGGAAACTCTTCCCGCCGGGATGTAGTAGCCAATGTCCTCGATTCCAATCATCTTCTCATCCTTAATAAAAAAAACGCAACAGGACGGGTCAGTAATCGGTCGCATTGTACATTCTTATCGCTTCAAAGAGCAACCGAAGAGCGTGGAAAAATTTGTTTCATACCGGGCCAGATACCTCCGGCGAGTGGGGGCGTAATTAATTTTCCTGCGGAATCCGGTTGCCGGACTCCTGCCGCATTGACATTGGCCGGCCGTCTGCTAGGTAAGAAGGGAGATGTTGCCGGCCACCTGAACCGTCACCCGAGGGAGGACCCCCGATGGAACTGCCGACCACTGCCGAGCGGGTGCAGATGCACACCGCCGAAGCCACCGACCGCCGGATCCAGAAAGAGATGGAGATGCGGCTCTGGTATTTCGCCCACAACCCGGAGAAGATCGAGGAGCGGCTGCACGAGCTCGACCGGGAGTGGGACATGGAGCGAACGCTGGAGAGCAACGCCGCCACCCTGGCCCTGAGCGGAACCCTTCTCGGCATGATGTTCAGCCGCAAGTATCTGCTGCTGCCGGCGGTGGTGACCGGCTTTTTGCTGCAGCATGCCCTGCAGGGATGGTGCCCCCCGGTGCCGCTGTTTCGCCGGATGGGGGTGCGTACGCAAGGGGAAATCGAAGCCGAACGCTATGCCCTCAGGGCCCTGCGCGGCGACTTCCAGACCACCACCGAAGAAGAACCGACGGAGAGAATCCAGCGGACCATGAACGTCGTCTCCGAGCAGATGCCGATGGCGCAGACCCGGCATTAATGCTTCTGGGTCTCCTCCTCCAGGGCGAGGAGCACCGCCTGGTCAAAGGGGGTAGGCTCGAAGGGGAGAATCTCGCGGATGCGCGATTCCCGACAGATCACTTCGTTGCGCAGCCCCTCGATCAGCGGCATGGCGATGGAGGCCTTGATCGGGGTGACCAGCCCGACCCAGTAGGAGGAGAGCTTGGGGGTGAGAACCGGCACCGGGATGTACAGATTGGTCTCCCCCGCGGCCCGGGCAAAATGCTCCATCATCTCTTTATAGCTGAGGATATCCGGACCGCCGATGTCGAAACTGGCCCCGGCGGTCTGTTCGTCAAACAGGCAGCCGACCAGATAGCGGATGACGTCGCCGACGGCGATCGGCTGACATTTGGTCTCCACCCACTGGGGGACCACCATCACCGGCAGGCGGTGGACCAGCGCCTTGATGATTTCGTAAGAGGCGCCGCCGGCGCCGATGATCACCGCCGCCCGCAAGGTGGTCAAGGCGAAGGTGCCGCTGGCGAGAATTCTCCCCACCTCCAGGCGGCTGGCCAGATGTTCTGACAACCCTTCGGAACTCTCCCCCAACCCCCCCAGATAGATCGCGCGCCGCAATCCGGCCGCATCGGCCGCGGTGACGAAGTTGAGGGCCGCCTGGCGGTCCCGTTCGGCAAAGCCGGCCCGTCCCCCAGCCATGGCATGCACCAGATAGTAGGCGGTATCGATGTCGGCAAAGGCCTCGGCCAGCGTCTCCGGGCGCAGAATATCGCCGACGACCGTCTCGACCCCGTCGGGAAAAGTCGCCTCCGGTCGACGGGTCAGACAGCGCACCCGCACCCCTCGCTCCAGCAGGCGGGGGAGCAGGCGCTGGCCGATGAAGCCGGTGGCACCCAGGACCAGAACATTTTTCGGTGCAGCCATGGCAACCTCCCTTTGTTCCTCCTCATTCTAACCTCTTTGCCAGAAAACTCCCGCCCTCAGCGCCCCAGGTATCGGCTAAGGCGCAGCAGCAGCCCCTGGCGGGTGGCCAGGGCCCCCCGGGGACACAGCTCCTGGCAGCAGAAACAGCCGATGCAGCGGCGGTGATCGATCGTCAGTCGACTGTTTTCAATGGCCATCACGTGCGGTGGGCAGTGTTGGACGCAGAGGCCACACAACTCACATTTCTCCCGTTCGACCACCGGCCGGGCGGTCATCGACTGTTTGAGCGGCTCGCTCAGAAAGGAGGGGAGGCCGAAGTCGATGTCGGTCGTCTTGGACGGGCGGAAGTGACGGGGGCGCAGCTCCCGAACGCTGGCGCCGACGATCTCCACCTCTTCCAGCCGGGCACCGGAGCGGGCGGTTTCCCGCGCCACCCGCTGGGTCCAGACCGTCTCCGGGCGCAATCCGAGCAGCTCGATGGCCGCCGTGTCGACCGCCAGCGGGTTGGTGCCGGCCAGCAGGGCGCCGATCCGCACCGGGTCGCCGCTCCCCGGGCCATCCCCCTCCATGCCGGTGATGGCATCGACGAGGGTCAGTCCCGGGT
>JACZKF010000030.1 GCA_014860175.1 Desulfuromonadales bacterium
GCGCCACCCTCCCCCGGGGAATCGGGATGTCGAAGGTGCTCAGAATCTCCTTGGCCTGGTACTCATGAATGTTCATGGTTTCCCTCACCCAGCAGAGAAAGAGGTTGGAAGAAATGGTCCGACCAGAAAACTATACTGTAATTCTCGTGAGATGAGAACATGAAACTGGAATTAAATTAATGGACTGGCCAGTTCCGGTGAAAAAATAAAAAAACCGGCCGCTCCCATTGTAGCAGGAGCAGGCCGGGTCGGTTTCGGGACGGGCAGAGATTGGCTACTTCTGGGCCTTGTTCCAGTCGGCGAGAAACTTGTCGATGCCGAGGTCGGTCAACGGGTGCTTGGAGAGCTGGAGCAGAACCGAATATGGGATGGTGCAGACATCGGCCCCGATCAGGGCGGCGCGCAGCACGTGCAGGGGGGAGCGCACCGAAGCGACGATGATCTGGGTGTCAAAACCGTAATTGTCGAAAATGGTCCGGATCTGATCGGTCCCGTCCATCCCGTCGTGACCGATGTCGTCGAGGCGGCCGACGAAGGGGGAGACGTAGGTCGCCCCGGCTTTGGCCGCCAGCAGCGCCTGCAGAGGGGAGAAGACGAGGGTGACGTTGGTCTTGATCCCCAGCGAGGTGAAGGTTTTGGTCGCCTTCAGCCCCTCGGCGGTCATCGGGACCTTGACAACGATGTTCTTCGGATTCACCTTGGCCAGCGCTTCCCCTTCGCGGATCATCGCCGCCGCTTCGGTGGCGATGACCTCGGCGGAGACCGGTCCGTCGACAATGGAGGTGATTTCGGCCAGTACCTCCTCGAACTTGCGGCCGCTTTTGGCCACCAGGGAGGGGTTGGTGGTGACGCCGTCGACCAGTCCCAAGGCGTGGGCGGCGCGGATTTCGGCGACATCGGCGGTATCGATAAAAAATTTCATGGGGTACTTGCTCCTTGTCGAGGTGGTGACGGGGGCTGCCCGCCTGGTTCGGAAAACCGGAAACGGGGTGATGGCCGGTGCTTTGGCAACGAAATTATTCCTCGGATCCCCTCCGGGTGAAAACTCTGGTACATTAAAGGGGCCTGGTACCTTCAGGTCAGGAGCTGCGGAGAAAGTCATCCCGGCACTTGGCCGAACAAAAGTGGTGCCGCTGCCCGCGGACACTGGCGGTGAGGGCATCGCCTCGGGGGACGTAGGTGCCGCACTGCGGATCCTGTACCATGTCTTCGCCGCGCTGGGTCTTCTCCGGCGGCAGGGAGTTCCCCTGGCCGTGAGGAAGGGAGCGCAGGAGCGCTCTGAAGATTTTGTAGACGAAAAAGACCAGCAGGCAAAAGATCAAAAGCCGAATCATCGGTTTCACCATGGTTCTGCCAGGCGCCGCAGGACGCCGGTAGAGGGGAAGTCGCCCAGCAGCTGCCGGGGGCTCCGGCCGAGGAGCGGATGGGGCAGATCGGGGGCCAGCTCGGCCAGCGGCACCAGGACAAAGGGGCGCAGGTGCAACCGCGGATGCGGCAGCGTCAGTTCAGGTTCCTGCAGGACCAGGTCGGCCACCAGGAGCAGATCAATATCGAGAGTGCGCGCCCCCCAGCGCTGCTGGCGCTGGCGGCCGAAGACGGTTTCGATCCGCAGGCAGTGACGTAGCAGCTCACGGGGGGGAAGCCGGGTCTGCACCTGCAAGACAGCATTGAGATAGTTGTCCTGCCCCCCCGGGCCGCCGACGGGAACCGTTTCGTACAGGCCGGAGGCGGCGACGACTCGCACCCCCGGCAGCCGGTTCAGGGCCGCTCGGGCACCGCGCAAAGCAGCCAGTCGATCACCCAGATTGGCGCCGAGCCCGAGAAAAGCGGTGGTCATGAATCCTCGCTTGCGGGGCGCCAGCCGGGCACCCCGGAGGCAAAATTAAAGCACACCCCCTTGTCGCCCGTCAACTAGCGGGTCGGAATCGTTTGCAAACGGAGAGCCCATGCGTTTTTCCCTGACCCTGGCGGTCGCTGACCTGCAGCGCAGTGCCGAATTCTACCGGGAGGTAGCGGGGCTGCCGGCGGAGATCTTTGTGCCGGCGGCCGGTCATCCGGTTTTGCTCCTGCGCTGCGGCGAGACGGTCATTTTGTTCCGTCAGACCCAGGTCATGGAAGCGTTGCACCCGGCGCTGTTCCAGAACCTCGAGCGCCATCCGCGCGGGGTCGGGGTCAGCCTGGAGTTCCAGCTCCCCGACCTGGAGCCGGTGCTGCGCGCCGTGGCCCGGCGCCGGTTGCCGGTGCTGTACGATCTGGAAGATGATGAACATCGCCGTCGGGAGATCTGGCTGCACGATCCCGATGGTTATCTGCTGGTCCTGCAACAGGAAGAGGATACGTAGGCCTCCTCGGCCACGGCCATACCATGCGACCATGTCCCACACCTGACGGCAAAGGCCAGGAGCTGCCCCGGCGCGCGGAGATTCTGCGGGCCATGGCGCTGCTGTCCGAGCACTACCTGCAGGGAAAGCTGCCGGCCATCCGGCTGGCCATGATCTCCCTGCTGGCCGGCGGCCATCTGCTACTCGAGGATATCCCCGGGCTGGGCAAGACCACCCTCGCCCTCGCCCTCGCCCGGGCCCTGGGGCTCTCCTTCGGCCGCATCCAGTGCACCAGCGACCTGCTCCCCTCGGACATCACCGGCTTGTCGATCTTTGACCAGTATGAGAGCTGTTTCCGCTTTGTCCCGGGACCGATCTTCAACCACGTGGTGCTGGCCGATGAGATCAACCGGGCCATGCCCAAGACCCAAAGCGCCATGCTCGAGGCGATGGAAGAGGGGCGGGTGACGGTGGATGGGACGACCTATGAGCTCCCCGATCCGTTTCTGGTCATCGCCACCCAGAACCCGGTGGAGCAGGTCGGCACCTATCCCCTCCCTGAGTCACAGCTCGATCGTTTTCTGGTGACCACCGGCCTCGGCTACCCGCCGGCGGAGATCGAAAAGACGATCATCCGCGGTGGCAGCATCCGGGAGAAGGTCCGGCAGCTTGCCCCCTTGCTCGGGCTCGACGATCTGCTGGCGGCCAGGCAGGCGATTCGGGAGCGGATCTACCTTTCTGACCGGCTGGTCGACTACATCTACCATCTGGCGGCCGCCACCCGCAACCATCCGCTGGTCCACTCGGGGCTGTCGACCCGGGGAGCGATCAGTCTGGCCGGCGCCGCCCGCGCCGCCGCCTACCTGGAAGGGCGGGAGTATGTGGCGCCGGAAGATGTGAAGAGCGTCGCCGGGGCGGTGGCGGCGCACCGGCTGATCCTGCGCACCGGCAGCGAGGGGGTGCGCAAACAGGAGGTGCTCGCATCGCTGCTCAAGGAACTGCCGGTTCCGCTGGTCTGAAACTGACCCGGGTCGGGGCCCTCTACATCGCCATGACCCTGTTGCTCGGTTTTGCCGCGGTCAACACCGGCAACAATCTCCTCTATCTGCTGGTTTCTGCCCTGCTCGGCTTCCTCACCGTCTCCGGTTTCCTCGGTCGAGGCAATCTCGTCGGGCTGCGGATCGAACTGGAATGGCCGGAGGAGATCTATGCCGGGGCGCCGAGCACGGCTACCGTCCGGCTGGAGAATCGCAAGGGGTGGCCGGCGTTCCTGCTGCGGGTAGAGGTGGCCCACGCCGAAGCCTGGTTTGTCACTGTCGGTCCCCGGCAGGTGGCGACCGAAGCGGTGCGGGTGGTTTTTGCCGGCCGCGGCCGGCATACCCAGCCCGGAGTGCGGGTTTACTCCCCGTTTCCGGTCAATTTCTTCGTCCGTTACGTGACC
>JACZKF010000331.1 GCA_014860175.1 Desulfuromonadales bacterium
TCCAGCGCCGGCACCAGAAGGTGATCGAGATCGCCCCCTCCCTCGCCCTGACCCCCGAGAAGCGCCAGGAAGTGTGTGAGATGGCGTTGAAGATCGCCCGGGCCGTGAATTACGTCAATGCCGGCACCGTGGAGTTCCTCCTCGACCAGGAGGGGAAATTCTACTTTATCGAAACCAACCCCCGCATCCAGGTCGAGCATACCGTCACCGAGATGGTGACCGCCCGCAATCTGGTGCAGATGCAGATCCGCATCGCCGAGGGGCACAAGCTCTCCGACCCGGAGATCGGCATCGCCAGTCAGGAGGAGGTCGAACTGCGCGGCTTCGCCATCCAGAGCCGGGTGACGACGGAGGACCCGGGGAACAATTTCGCCCCCGACTTCGGCACCATCAAGGTCTATCGCACCGCCGCCGGCTACGGCGTGCGCCTCGACGCCGGCCAGGGGTACGCCGGCGCCCAGGTGACGCCGCACTACGACTCGATGCTGACCAAGATCACCACCTTCGGCCGCTCCTTTCCCGACGCCGCCCGCACCATGCACCGCGCCCTGCAGGAGTTTCGCATCCGCGGGGTGAAGACCAACATCGGCTTTCTGGAGAACGTCATTACCCACCCGACCTTCCTGGCCGGCCAGTGTGATACCTCCTTTCTCGACAACCACCCGGAGCTGTTCCGGATCCCGGTCAAGAAGGACCGGGCCAACAAGCTCCTCTCCTTTATCGGCCATACCACCGTCAACGGCTACCCGGGGATCAAGCCGGAGAAGGCGCTGCGCTTTCGCAACCTGCGCGAGGTCGATGCGCCGGAGATCCCCTATGGCACCCCGAAGCCGCGTGGCACCCGCGACATCCTGCGGGAGAAGGGGCCGGAAGGGCTGGCCGCCTGGGCGCTCAAAGAAAAGAAGCTGCTGATCACCGACACCACCATGCGTGACGCCCATCAGTCGCTGATGGCGACCCGCTTTCGCACCTACGACCTGGAGCGGGTCGCCGAGGCGACCAGCGTCTACGGTGGCGGCCTCTTCTCGCTGGAGATGTGGGGGGGAGCCACCTTCGATGTCTCCATGCGGTTTTTGCGCGAAGACCCGTGGGAGCGTCTCGACCGGCTGCGGGCGAAGATCCCCAACATCCTCTTCCAGATGCTGCTGCGCGGCTCCAACGCCGTCGGCTACACCAACTACCCGGACAACGTGGTTCAGGAGTTTGTCAAGAAGGCGGCCGAGAGCGGGATCGACGTCTTTCGCATCTTCGACTCCCTCAACTGGACCAAAGGGATGACGGTGGCGATGGAGGCGGTGCGCAAAAACGGCGCCGTCTGCGAAGCCGCCATCTGCTACACCGGCGACATCCTCGATCCGAAGCGGGACAAATATCCGCTCAAATATTACGTGGAGATGGCCCGGGAGTTGGAGCGGATGGGGGCCCACATCCTCGCCATCAAGGACATGGCCGGCCTGCTCAAGCCCTTCGCCGCCGAGAAGCTGATCAAGGCGCTGAAGCAGGAGATCGGCCTGCCGATCCATCTGCACACCCATGACACGTCGAGCAACGGCGGGGCGATGCTGCTGATGGCCGCCCAAGCCGGCGTCGATATCGTCGATACGGCGCTCTCCTCCGTCTCCGGCCTGACCGCGCAACCGAACATGAATGCGCTGCTCGCCGCCATCAAGGGGACGATCTGGGACCCCAAGGTCGACCAGGAAGGGCTGCAGAAGCTCGCCAACTACTGGGAGACGGTGCGTACCTATTACGCCCCCTTCGAGTCGGAGCTGCGCAGCGGCACCGCTCAGGTCTACTACCACGAGATCCCTGGCGGCCAGTACTCCAACTACAAGCCACAGGTGGAGGGGCTCGGGCTCGGCCACCGCTGGGAAGAGTGCAAGGAGATGTACCGCCAGGTCAACGACATGTTCGGCGACGTGATCAAGGTCACCCCGTCATCGAAGATCGTTGGCGACATGGCCATGTTCATGGTGCAGAACAACCTGCAGCCCGAAGATATCTACCAGCGTGGCGAGCAGTTGACCTTCCCCCAGGGGGTGATCGATTTCTTCAAGGGAATGATCGGCCAGCCCTACGGCGGCTTCCCCGAGCGGCTGCAGAAGATCATTCTCAAGGGGGAGGAGCCGCTCACCTGCCGCCCCGGCGAACTGCTCGAGCCGGTCGATTTTGCCGCCAAGCAGCGGGAGCTGGAAAGCCGTCTCGAGCATCCGGTCAGCGAGCGGGAAGTGCTCTCGGCGGTTCTTTACCCGGGGGTGTTCGAGGAGTTCGACCGGCACCGCCAGGAGTATGGCGACTCCTCCTTCTTGCCGACGCCGGTCTTCTTCTACGGTCTGGAGGTCGGTGACGAAGTCAATATCGATATCGAGCCGGGAAAAACCCTGATCACTCGCCTCAACGCCGTCGGCAGCCTGCAAAAAGACGCCAGCCGGCACATCTACTTCGAACTCAACGGCGAGCCGCGGCAGGTGACGGTGAAGGACCTGTCGGTCAAGGCCGAGGAGGCGTCCCACCAGAAAGCCGAGAAGGCCAATCCCAAGCAGATCGGCGCCCCGATGCCGGGGAAGCTGTTCAAGATCCTGGTCAAGGTTGGCGATTCGGTGAAAAGCGGCGATACCTTGCTGGTCACCGAGGCGATGAAGATGGAGACCAATATCAAGGCGAGGGAGGACGGCGAGGTGGCCGAACTCCTGTTCAAGGAGGGTGCTCAGGTTCAGCAGGGGGACCTGCTGGTGGTGATGGCGTAACGGGCGGATGGGTTGCGCCGGGTGCGCCCAGCAGAGATCAACCTTCGGGGGCGGCAGCGATGCCGCCCCCGTCTTATTTGTGCTCCTGCCGCCGAAAAGGCTGCCGCCGGGTCAGGGAGCCGGATCCCCTATTCACGGTAAAATAGACCCATGACCACCATCACTCTTTTCCTGTGCGGCGATGTGATGACCGGACGGGGAATCGACCAGGTGTTACCGCATCCGGGCGACCCGCAGTTGCACGAGCGGTATGTCAAGACCGCCGAAGCGTATGTGGAGTTGGCCGAAGAGGCCAACGGGCCGGTGCCGCGGCCGGTCCCCTTCGCCTACCCCTGGGGGGAGGCGCTGGCGGTGCTGGCGGCGGAAAATCCCGACCTGCGGCTGGCCAATCTGGAGACGGCGGTGACCCAAAGCCAGGAGTGGTGGCCAGGCAAGGGGATCCACTACCGGATGAGCCCTCGCAATGCCCCTTGTCTGGCGGCGGCCGGCCTGCAGGCCTGCACCTTGGCCAACAACCACCTTCTCGACTGGGGGAGGGGGGGATTGACCGAAACGCTGGCGGTACTGCACCGGTTGGGTATCGCCACCGCCGGCGCCGGCGCCAATGCCCGCCAGGCCCAGGCGCCGGCCGTGCTGCCGGTACCGGGCAAGGGGCGGGTTCTGCTGTTCGCCGCCGGCACCGGCTCGAGCGGTATCCCTCCCGACTGGGAGGCGACCGCGGGGCGTGCAGGCGTCTACCGTCTCTCTGAGCTTTCGATGGGTACCCTGCGCCGGCTCAGCGAGCAGGTGGCGGCCGTCCGCAAGCCGGGAGATATCGCCGTTGTCTCTCTGCATTGGGGGGGGAACTGGGGGTATGCCATTCCGCCGGAGCACCAGGCCTTTGCCCGCGGACTCGTCGAGGCCGGAGTCGACCTGGTGCATGGCCATTCGGCCCACCATCTGCAGGGGATCGAAGTGTATCGGGGGAAGCTGATCCTCTACGGTTGTGGCGACTTTCTCACCGATTACGAAGGAATTTCCGGCCACCAGGCGTTTCGGAGCGACCTGGGGCTGATGTATTTCCCCCAGCTGGCGGTGGCTGACGGCCGACTGCTCGGCCTGCGGCTGATTCCGACCCGGATGCGCCGCCTGCAGCTGCAGCGGGCCTCGGCCCAGGAAGCGGCTTGGCTGCGGCAGGTACTCAACCGGGAAGGGGAGCGTCTCCAGACGCGGGTAGAGGAGGAACCGGGGGGTGCTCTGCGGCTGCGCTGGAGCTAGGCAATATTCACCCCTTTGCCAGCAGTACTGTACTGAACTCCTCCAGCATCCGGTTCTCCAGCACGGTACAGCCAAGCCTCTGGTAGGTCTGGCGCACCTCGAAGTTGTACTCCCAGAGCATCCCCGAAAGCAGGAGCAGGCCGCCGGAGCGGGGGCGGGTGACGAGTTCTTCGGCGAGGTCGAGCAGGAGGTCGCCATAGATGTTGGCGAGGACCAGGTCGTAGACGCCCGCCGGGGCGTCGGCAAGGACCCCGGTGAAATGCTCGATCCCCTCGGTGATGCCGTTCAGGGCGCAGTTGTTGCGCGCCGCCGCCACCGCCTCCGGGCTGATGTCGATGCACAGGGCGGCAGCGGCCCCGAGTTTGAGGGCGGCGATGGCGAGGATACCGGTGCCGCTGCCGAGATCGAGAATGCGTGCCCCGGCCAGCTGCGGCAGCTTCTCCAGCGCCTCGATGCAGCTGGCGGTCGTCTCATGCTCCCCCGAGCCGAAGGCGCCGCGGGCCATTGTCAGGTCGATGCGGTCATCGGTCGAAGCCGACGCACCGGGGGGAGTGATGCGGAAGCGGGTACCAATTTCGAAAGGTGCGTACATGTATAAACCTCCTGCCTGTCCCATAAGTCAAATAGGTCCTATTG
>JACZKF010000332.1 GCA_014860175.1 Desulfuromonadales bacterium
TCTCGTTTTTCCCCTTCGGCCTCGGCCGCCGCCAGGTTCTCCCGCAGCCCCCGCAACTGCGTCGCCGTGATCCTCTGCGCCGCCCAGCGGGCGGCTTGCGCCTCGTTGACCTGGCGGATCTCACACAGCTCCTCGACTTCCTCCCACTGGATTTCCCGCACCTGGTAGCCGACTCGGGGGATCGCCTCGACAAAGCCTTCCCGCTCCAGCCCATGCAGCGCCTCGCGCACCGGGGTGCGCGAGACGCCGAGCAACTCCGCCAGCCGGTTTTCTACCAGTCGCTCCGCCGGGGCGATGCGGCCGCTCAGAATTAGATCGAGAATCAGGGTGTACACCTTCTCCCGGATCGAGAGGGGGTGTTCGATAGCAAATTCCTGCGCGTCCAGCATCCCCTTTCCCCCTTGTCTGCCGCCGGGCTCTCATGCATCCGGTCCGCTCCAACTGCCAACCAGCTGGTCGCCGGCGCCGCTGGTACCAGCATAGGGGGTTGCGAGCACCGGCTCGATGACGTTTCTGCGATGGGTGGGATGCTCTGGCTGTTATGACCGTCAGTCATGATCAAAACAGCATTCTATTTATGACCATTGCGTCATAGACCCCCTCACCGGCGTCAAGGTATAAGGGGGCCAGGGAAGAAACCGCGCCGCCGGTTCAGGCCAGCTCTGGGGTACCGTGTGCCGTACCCCAGAGGCGCAGAACAGACCACACGTGCAGGAGCAGGGGATGAAAGTTGCGATTATCGGAGCCGCAGGCTCGGTTGGTTCGTGTGTCGCCTTCAACATCGCGGCTCAGCGGTTGGCGGACGAAATCTTGCTGATCGGCGGCAGCCGGCAGAATTTCCTTCAGCACCACGCCATGGATATCAGCACCGCCGTGTCGGCTCTCGATGTGGCGGTCTACCCCGGCGACTACGCCGATCTGGCCGGTTCGGACATCGTCATCAACACCGCCGGGGTGGCCCAGGGGCTGATCGCCGACCGGATGGAGATGCTGCCGAAAAACATTCCGCTGGTGCGCCATATCGCCTGCCACATCCAGCGCTACTGCCCAGAGGCGGTGGTGATCAACGCCTGCAACCCGATCGATCCTCTCACCTATGCCATGTATCTGGCCGGCGATTTCGATCCGAAAAAGCTCATCGGCTACTCCTACAACGATTCGGTCCGCTTTCGCGAGCTGGTGGCCGCGGCCAAAGGGGTGCGGGTGAGTCAGGTCGAGGCGACGGTGATCGGCGAACACGGCCGCACCCAGGTGCTGCTGTTCAGTTCGGTGCGCATCGACGGGCGGCCGGTCGACTTCACCCTGGAAGAAAAGGAGCGGATCCGGCAGACGGTTCCGACCATTTTGCACCGCTACGAATCGCTGCAGACCGGGCGTACCGCCGGGTGGACCTGCGCCACCGGGATTGCCGCCCTGGTTCGGGCCATGGTCGAAGACCGTGGGGAGCTGTTCCCCTCATCAGTCATGCTCGACGGCCAGTACGGTTGCAGCAACCTCGCCATGGGGGTGCCGGTCCGCATCGGCCGCCAGGGGGTGCGGGAGATTCTCCAGTGGGAGCTGGCCGCCGATGAGCAGGAAGGATTGGCGGTGACCACGGCGCTGCTGCGGTCGGCCGCCAGAACAGTCGAACAGGGGCTGCAGGCTCTGGAGCCGCCGCGGATAGGTCAACTCAAAGGATGAAAGGGAGGCAAGCCGCCATGTCCCAACGGTTCGAGAAATTGCTGTCGCCATGCCAGATCGGCCACGTCACCACCAAGAATCGGTTTCTGAAGACGGCCAACGGGACCTCCTTCATGGAAGAAGATCAGACAGTGGGGCCGGGGATGATCGCCTATTACGAGCGATTGGCCGCCGGCGGGGTCGGCTGGCTGACCGTCGAATCGTGCGGAGTCGAGTACCCGCTCGGAATCCAGCACATTCACTATGATGGCGACGTCCCGGTGGCCGGCGTCCAGCTGCATCTGGACGACGACAAGTTCATCCCCGGCTACCAGGAGCTGGCGACGGCCATTCACAAGCACGGGACCCCCTGCTCGGTTCAGCTGCAGCACGCCGGCCCCTGGAACCCGACCGGGCTGCTGCCGCGATCGCGCGACACCAAGGGGGCCTCGACCCTGACCGAGGAAGAACTCCCCGGACCGGACTTCAACCCGTGCCGGGAGATGACCCGGGCCGAGATCGAGGAGCAGATCGAATTCTGGGTCAGCGCCGCCGAGCGGGTCTACAAGGCCGGCTTCGATGCGGTGGAGATCAATCACGGCACCTGCCACCAGGGGAACACGTTTCTGTCGCGGGTCTGGAACCGCCGCAGCGATGAGTATGGGCCGCAGAGCTATGAAAACCGCACCCGTTTCCTGCGGCGGATCGTCGCCGAGGTGAAGGAGCGCTGCCCCGGCTTTACGGTGGTGGTGCTGATGAATATCGCCGAATACAACCACCCCCAGGCGACCACCATCGAAGAAGGGGCCCAGATGGCCAGACTGGTCGCCCAAGTGGCCGACGGGATCAACTGTCGCGCCGAAAAGTACGGCCACCGGGAAGGGCTGCTGCAGCCGGACCGGGTTCTCTACCCGGAGCCGCCAGAGAACCTGGCCCCGGGGCTCGACTGGAGCCGGGGTGGCAAGGGGGCGACGGTCCCGCTGGTTGAGGCGGTCAAGGCGACCGGCGTCACCATCCCGCTCTGGACCGCCTGTCGCTTCGATCCCGAACTCGGGGAGGAGTATCTGCAAAAAGGGAGCATCGACATGGTCGGCATGACCCGTCGCCTGCTCGCCGACCCGGAGATGCCGAACAAGGTCGCCGCCGGGCGGCCGGAAGATATCCGCTGGTGTCATGGCTGCCTGCACTGCATGGACGAGCGGAACAAGAACCGCCGCCTGAACTGCCGGGTAAACGCCACCCTGGGGCGAGAACTGCTGCCGGAGTTTCAGTTCCGGCCGGCTGAGAAGAAAAAGAAGGTGCTGGTGGTCGGCGGCGGCCCGGCCGGCGCCGCGGCCGCGGTGTACGCCGCGCGCAAGGGCATCCGCACCGGCGTGGTCACCGAGCGCTTCGGCGGCCAGGTGCTGGACACCATGGCGATCGAGAACTTCGTTTCCGTGCAGGAAACCGAGGGTCCGAAGCTGGCCGCGCAGATGGAGCAGCACGTGCGCCAGTACGAGGTCGACATCATGAACCTGCAGCGCGCCAGCGCGCTGGAGCAGGACGGCGACGGCATCACCACGGTGAAGCTGGAAAGCGGCGCCTCGCTGCGTGCGCGCAGCGTGGTGCTGTCGACCGGCGCGCGCTGGCGGCAGATGGGCGTGCCCGGCGAGGACCAGTACCGCAACAAGGGCGTGGCCTACTGTCCGCACTGCGACGGCCCGCTGTTCAAGGGCAAGCGCGTGGCGGTGATCGGCGGCGGCAATTCGGGCGTTGAGGCGGCGATCGACCTGGCCGGCCTGGTCAAGCACGTCACCCTGGTCGAGTTCGACGACAGGCTGCGCGCCGACGAGGTGCTGCAGCGCAAGCTGCGCAGCCTGGACAATGTCGACATCATCACCTCCGGCCAGACCATCGAGGTGCACGGCGACGGCAACCGGGTCAACGCGCTGTCGTACCGCGACCGCGTCGGCGGCGATGTCCACCGCGTCGAGCTGGAGGGCGTGTTCGTGCAGATCGGCCTGCTGCCCAACACCGAGTGGCTCAAGGGCACGCTGGAGCTCTCGCCGCGCGGCGAGATCGTGGTCGACGACGCCGGCCGCACGTCGCTGCCGGGCGTGTTCGCCGCGGGCGACGCGACCACGACCCCGTACAAGCAGATCGTCACCGCGATGGGCGACGGCGCCAAGGCCGCGCTGAGCGCGTTCGACCACCTGATCCGGACGAGCAGCCCGGCGAAGGCGGCCGAGGCCGAGGCCGAAGCGGCCTGACGCGGCGCGGGCGCGAAGCGGAGGAAACCCATGAACCTGCGCGACCTCAAGTAC
>JACZKF010000333.1 GCA_014860175.1 Desulfuromonadales bacterium
CTCTGGTTTCTTATGTGATCGCCATCAAACGCACCAGTACGGTGCTGGGGGTGCTCTGGGGGCACTATCTGTTTGCGGAACCGGGGGTGCGCGAGCGCCTGTCAGGAGCGCTGATCATGCTGGCCGGGATGCTGCTGATCATTCTGCGCTAGCCGTGACCAGATGGCCTTGAACCGCTCACCCCTTTGTGCGATAGTACCGCGAGTCTCGGGCCAAGATGGCCGTTGGGAAAAATGGAGGATGAAAAATGAAGAATTGGCTATTGATGGGGGCGCTGTTGGTGCTGTCAGCAGGAGCGGCGACCGCCGACACCTTGCAGCTGAGTTTCAACGACCGCAGCGCCCAACTGGGCTATCGCTACTTCCTGATGGAAGATGACTTCGGCAGCACGGTCCTCGGGGGGCGGCTCCTTTACAACGAAAAAGAAGAGACGACCCTTGGCTCTTTGGGGGTAGAGTTCATTGGTGAACCCGGAAACATCGCCGGGCTCGATCTCGGGTTTGGTGCACGCCTCTATGGGGGGCGCGCGGACCATCGCCAGGAACTGTTGGTGCTGACGATCGGCACCACTGCCGACTACTTCCCCCCGATGCTCGGTGGCTTGGGAGTTTTCGGGGAAATTTTCTACGGACCGAAAATTTTCTCCACCCTCGATGCTGAGCGGTTGCTGGAGACCAGCGTGGCCATCGGCTATGCCGCCACCCCCCGGGTGCGGGTCCATCTCGGTTACCAGAATATTCGTACCAAATTTGAAGACACTGGCACCTGGACCATCGATGAGGCGCTCCGGATCGGGTTTACGGCCCGGTTCTGATGGTCTCCCCAGACTCGAAACAAGAGGCGCCCCCAGACAGGGGGCGCCTCTTTGCGTCAATGGTGTGACCAGGGGCAGGTTCAGGAGCGCAGCCGGTAGCCGGTGGCGATCAGGGCCGCGGCCCAGGCAAACAGCGCCAGGGACAAAGCCCCCGAGACCCCGAAAGAGACGGCCAAAGAGGTGTCGCCCTGGCCGAGGAGGGCATGGCGAAAACCGTCGATCAGATAAAAAAGAGGGTTCAGACGTGACAGGTTTTCCCAGAAAGGGGGAAGAATCGAGATCGGATAGAAGACCCCCCCGAGATAGATCAGGGGGAGGAGCAGGAAATTGCTGTACATCGACAGCGCATCGAAGGTGTTGGAGTAAATGGCGGCGATCAGACCGACCTGGGCAAAGAGAAAGCTGGCCAGAGCGGCCATCCCGAACGCCAACCAGGGGAAAGTGCCGGGGAGAGGGGCGAAAAAGAGGGAAATCAGCCAGACCACCAGACCGATAGCCAGCCCCCGGACCATGGCGGCGAAGGTGAAGGCGAAAATGAACTGGGCCGGACTGATGGGGGTGACCAACAGGTCGACGATCTGCCCCAGGTAACGGGACATGAACAACGAGGAGGAGGTATTGGCGAAGGAGTTGTTGATCACTCCCATCAGGATCAGGCCGGGGATGACAAACTGGGCGTAGGAGAAATCCTCGACGACGCTGAGTCGCTCCCCCAGGGTGGCGCCAAAGACAAACAGATAAAGAGAAGCGGTGATGATCGGAGTCACCACGGTCTGCACCGAAACCCGCAGAAAACGCAGGATTTCACGCTGGAAAAGGGTGAGAAAAGGACCCCAGGGGCGGTACGGGGGGAGCGGCGCGCGCGCTTTCACCCGAGGTTCTCCCGCGCCGGGCGCCGGTTCATCCCGGTCAGTTCGAGAAAGACCTCTTCGAGTCCGGCGCGGCGGGTCTCGATTTCAGCGATCGGCAGCTGCAGCCGGCAGATCAGAGCCAGGAGTTCGCCGGTGCTGCGTTCGGGAGGGGGGCTCAGAATCAGCCGTCGCCCCTCCCCTTCGAGGCGCGCGCCGAAAGGGAGAAGCTCCACCGGCAAGGCGGCCAGCGGGCGTTCGAGCAGCAGTTCGAAGCGCCGGTCCCGCAGGCGGGAGAGCAGGGTTGCTGTCGGCTCCAGAGCGATCAGCTCGCCATGGTTCATGATGGCGATCCGGCCACACATCTGTTCGGCTTCCTCCAGGTAATGGGTGGTGAGCAAGACGGTGGTCCCCTCCCGGTTGATCTCCCGGACAAATTCCCAGAGGGAATGGCGCAGTTCGACATCAACCCCGGCGGTCGGCTCATCGAGAATCAGCAGCCGAGGTTTGTGAATCAGCGACTTGGCGACCATCAGCCGGCGCTTGAGGCCGCCGGAGAGCTTGTTCATCGATTTGTGCAGGTGCGGCCCGAGTCCGAGGCGATCGATCAGCCGTTGCCGCCAGGCTGGATCGTCGACGGCCCCATAATAGCCGGAGTGGATTTTCAAGGCGCGGTCGATGGTGAAGAAATGGTCGGTAACGAGCTCCTGGTGCATGACCCCGGTCAGTCGGCGGGTGATCCGGTAATCGCGCCGGTTGTCGTAGCCGAAGACTTCAATCGAGCCGCCACCCAGGCGGGTGACCCCGGCGACCATGTTGATGGTGGTGCTCTTGCCGGCGCCGTTGGGACCGAGGAGGCCGAAGATTTCCCCCGGGGCGATGGCGAAAGAGAGCTCCTTGACCACCGGCGGGCCGTCGAAGCTCTTGCGAACGTTGCGCAGCAGCAGGGCCGGAGTCATGGCAGCAGTGGAGGCAACGCCCGGGCGGGAGCCCGGCCGGGTGAATAGCATCTTGCCCCCCCCGGGGGAGATAGGGATCCGGACACCAACTTAGTCGTTTGCCGCGACCTGCGGCTCCTCTTCAGTCTTAGGCTTGCGCTTGCCGAAAAAGTAGGCAAGCCAGATTCCAACTTCATAAAGCAGCACGAAAGGGATGGCCAAGGCGGTCTGGGAGAAGACGTCCGGAGGGGTCAGCATGGCCCCAATCACGAAGGCGACCACAACGGTGTACTTGCGTCTCTTGCGCAGCCAGAGGTGATCGACGACCCCCATCCGGGCGAGGAAAAAAATCACCACCGGCAACTCGAACACCAGACCGAAGGCGAACAGCAGCTTGCTGGAGAGCGACAGATAGGCCCCCATGGAG
>JACZKF010000334.1 GCA_014860175.1 Desulfuromonadales bacterium
GGACACAGGGTTACGGAAGCTAAAGATGGAAACACGGCGATACAGCAGGTATTCAAAGGTCATTTCGATCTGCTCTTCCTCGATTTCAAGATGCCGGGGATGAACGGGATCGAAGTCCTGAAGAAGATAAAGGACATCAACCCTCAGATCAGTGTCGTCATGATGACGGCGTATGGCACGATAGAAACGGCGGTTGATGCCATGAAGCTCGGCGCCGTGGACTATATCCCCAAGCCCATCGATCTTGACGAGTTGATCGTCCTCGTTGACAGAATCGCTGAACGGCGGACCCTCATCAGGGAAAACGAGATCCTTCGCAAAAAACTGTGGAAGAAGGAGATATCCACGGGGCAGATTATTTACAAGGATCCCGGCATGGAGGAGATCGTCAATATGGCCGGGAGGGTCGCGTCAAGCCGCACGACGGTGCTGATACTGGGAGAAAGTGGAACAGGCAAGGAACTCTTTGCGCGGCTGGTCCACGCGACAAGCCCACGCGCTGGAAAACCGATGATCGTGGTCAATTGCGGGGCCATTCCCGAAACCCTCCTGGAGAGCGAGCTCTTCGGCCACGAAAAGGGGGCCTTCACCGGAGCCGTCAAAGACAAGCCGGGGCGTTTTGAACTGGCGCACGGCGGCACCATCTTCCTCGACGAGATCGGCGACACCTCCTTGGCGCTGCAGGCCAAGCTGCTGCGGGTCCTGCAGGAGAAGGAGTACGAACGGGTCGGTGGCATCCAGACCCGCAAAAGTGACGTGCGGGTGATCGCCGCCACTAACAAGGAGTTGCGCAAGGAGATCGAGAAGGGAAACTTTCGCGAAGACCTCTATTATCGCCTCTGCGTGGTGCCAATCACCCTACCCCCCCTGCGGGAGCGTCGGGAGGATATCCCGTTGCTGGTGGAAGCCTTTATCGAGAAATTCAACGCCCGCGGGCAGCGGCTCTCGGAGATTTCCACCCGCGCCATGGCCACGCTGATGGCTTATGACTGGCCGGGCAACGTGCGGGAGTTGGAAAACGCCATCGAACACGCCTATGTCACCAGCAACACCGGCCGGGTGGAGCGCCAGTTCCTCCCTGCTTCCCTGCAGCGCACCCTGATTCAGGGCCCCCTGGCGACCGCGATGTCACCGCTCAAAGACCAGCAGATCCTGCAAGCGCTCGAAGCGCACCGCTGGCGCAAGAACGACGCCGCCCGGGATCTGGGGATGAGCCGTACCACCTTGTGGCGCAAACTTAAACAGCTGGGACTGGAGTAGACGATGATGCTGAACGTCGGCCAACGCAAAAAACTGTACGCCCTGCTCGCCCGGCTGTTTGCCTACCCGGACCGGCAGCTGCTGAGGCGGTGGGAAGAGGAGTCGGCGGTGGCGGCCGCTCTGCTGCCGCAGCTCCCCGCGCCACCGACCGAGCTGCGAGAGCTGGAGATCGCCTACACCGATGCCTTCATCAACCGCCTGGGAGGGGCGCCGGCCCTCCCCTACGGCTCGGTCTATCTGGAGCCGGATGGGCAACTGATGGGGGAGAGTTCGTTGCAGGCCGGTCAGGCCTATCGGAACGAAGGGCTGGCGCTGGAGGGGAGCGGCGAGCCCCCCGACTATCTCCCGACCGAGCTCGAATTCCTCTATTACCTGGTTGAGCAGGAAGAGCAGGCTTTGGGGCGGCGCGATGTCGCCGCCGCCCGCCACGCCGGGGAGCGCCAGGCGGCTTTCTGCCGCGACAGCCTGCACCCCTGGGCCGGCGAGTTTTGCCGACGCCTGGCCGCCGACGCCGACATTCATCCCCTTTACCGCTGGGGGGGAGAGCTGCTCGAGAGTTTCTGCCGAATGGAGAAGGAGTGGCTGGAGAAGATGTATCCGGGACCGATAACCGCAGACAGCTGAAGCCGCCTGATTTTTATCCCCCTATCCCCTGCATCCGCCGCTTGCCCGGCGTAAACCCTTCCTCGCCGATGCCGTGCCGTTCAGGCTTGGCCGTGGTGGCGCCGAGCAGCAGCGCCTCGAGCTGCTCCGGCGTAGCCTCCGGATCGCGCAGCACACCTCGCAGATCGACCTCCTCGGCCGAGAGCAGGCAGGGGCGCAGCCGCCCATCGGCCGTTACCCGCAGGCGGTTGCACTCGCCGCAGAAGTGGGTGGAAACGGCGGGGATCACCCCGATCTCCCCCGGCGCCCCGGGATAGCGATAAAGCCGGGCCGGGCCGGCCGCACCTTGGCGGGGCACCGGCTCCAAAGTCCCCAGGCGACCGAGAGCATCGACGATTTCGGCCGCCGGAAAACGGCTCTCGGGGGGGTAATCGAGTCCCCCGCTTACCGGCATGAACTCGATGAAGCGCACCTGCCAGGGGCGCTCCAGGGCGAGGCGGGCAAAATCGGCGATCTCATCCTCGTTGACCCCCCGTATCGGCACCATGTTGATTTTCAGCGGAGTTAGGCCGGCCGCTTCGGCGGCGGCCAGGGCGGCCAGCACTTTTTCCAGCCCCGGGCGGCGGGTGATGGCGGCAAAGCGCTCGGGATGCAGGGTATCGAGACTGACATTGACCCGGCTCAGGCCGGCGGCCTTCAGGGGAGCGGCCAGATCGGCCAGCAGCAATCCGTTGGTCGTCAGGGTGATCTCGGCCGCCACGGGGAGAGCCGCCAGACGGCCGATGAAGTCGACGATCCCCCGACGCACCAGCGGTTCGCCGCCGGTCACCCGGATCTTGCGCACCCCCAGGCGCAGGGCGGCTGCCGCCACCCGCAACAACTCCTCATAGGAGAGGATATCGGCATGCTCCAGCGGGGCAACCCCCGCCTCCGGCATGCAGTAGCGGCAGCGCAGATTGCAGCGGTCGGTAATGGAGAGTCGCAGATAGTCGATGGTACGGCCGAAAGTGTCTTGCACACTGAACTCCTGGGCAGATGGATGCAGGAGAGGCATTATAACCGGGTTGCCCAGTTGGCTGCAAGCCGGGGCAATTTCCCTTGAGCCGCCGGAATAGATCTGCTATTTTCAGCTTCCCTTTTCCGGCAAATGACTAAGGTATCTGGAGGACACATCATGAGTAAAGCTCTGGGACTTCTCTCCGGCGGGCTCGACAGCAGCCTGGCCGCCCTCGCCCTGAAGCGGCAGGGGATAGAGGTCACCTGTATCTCTTTCGTCACCCCCTTTTTTGGCGCCGCCAAAGCGCAGCGGTCGGCCCGGCAGATGGAAGTGCCTCTTCTGGTGCGGGAAATTGGCGATCTGCACTTGGAGATGGTAAAAAACCCGACCTACGGCTACGGCCGCAACATGAATCCATGCATCGACTGCCACGCCATGATGTTTCGCCTGGCCGGGGAGATCATGGAGCGGGAGGGGTTCGATTTCCTCTTCTCCGGCGAAGTCCTGGGACAGCGGCCGATGAGCCAGAACCCGAGTGCGCTCAAGGCGGTCGCCAACTTCTCGGGATACCCGGAGCGGATTTTGCGGCCGCTGTCGGCACGGCTGCTGCCGACGACCCCCATGGAGAAACAGGGGCTGGTCGACCGGGCGC
>JACZKF010000335.1 GCA_014860175.1 Desulfuromonadales bacterium
GAGAAAAAGTGTACGCACGTCAAACCTCCTTGGCGCCGCCGGGGGAAGGAGTCGGCTCAGGCCCGACATCCCTGGGGGTGCAGTTCATGGCCGCAGTGATTACAGTAGAGTTGGACGACAGTCCTTCGTTTTTCCCCAAACAGGGGGGTCTCGGCGCGCGGTGAATCATCATCGACGACGTTGCGAGAGGTGGCGGTGGCCAGTACCTCCCGGTATTCGCTGCTGAAGCAGTTGGGGCAGAGCAGAACTTTACCGGTTTTCTTCATGCCGGCCTTTCCTTTACGGGAACAATAAAGGCCCATCTTTTAACATAAAGCTCCCCGAAGTAAAGAGTTTTTGTTTTTCTGCGGCGCCGGCTTTTCGGTTGCGGGGTGCCGGGGGGCTGTGTTAAAAATAGGACATTTCAGTAGCTTGCGAGGAGCTGAATGGTGATCACCGATCGTATTATCCGCTATGCCCTGGAAGAAGATATCGGCCCGGGAGACTTGACGACCCAGGCCGTGATCGAGGCCGGAACGACGGCCCGGGCGCAACTTGTCGCCAAAGAAGATTTCGTCCTCTCCGGCATTGACGTGGCCGGCCGGGTCTTCTATCTTTTGAATGATTCCACCGCCTTCGAGAAGCTCAGACATGATGGGCAGCCGGTTCGCCGCGGTGAGGTCCTGGCCTGGATCAAGGGGGAGGCGGCCATCTTGCTGCAGGGGGAGCGGGTGGCCCTCAATTTGCTGCAGCGGATGAGCGGTATCGCCACTCTCACCTCCCGCTTCGTCCGCGAAGTCGAGGGGACGGGGGCGATCATTGTCGATACCCGCAAGACCACCCCCGGCTTGCGGGCGCTGGAGAAATATTCGGTGCGGATGGGAGGGGCCCATAACCATCGCACCTCCCTTTATGATGGCATCCTGATCAAGGAAAACCACATTGCCGCGGCCGGCGGCATTGCCGAAGCGGTGCAGCGGGCCCGTCATCGAGCCCCTCACACCCTGCGGATCGAGGTGGAGACCCGCGACCTGGCGGAAGTCGGCCAGGCCCTGGAAGCTGGCGCCGATATTATCCTGCTCGACAATATGGAACTGGAGCAGCTTCGCCAGGCGGTGCAGCTGATCGACCGGCGCGCCCTCAGCGAAGCTTCCGGGGGGGTGACTCTGGAGACGGTGCGCAACATCGCCGAGACCGGGGTCAATTATATTTCTGTCGGCGCCCTAACCCATTCCTTCCGGGCCGTCGACATTTCGATGCTCTTCCAGTAGGCGACGGATGGGGAATGGCGCACGAGAGGAAATTCTCCGCCTGTTTCGCCGGGGGGGCGATCTGGTCTCCGGCGAAGAGCTCAGCCGGATTCTCGGCATCTCCCGCACTGCGGTCTGGAAGCAGATTCGTCTGCTGCGCGAGCAGGGGTACGTCATCGAAGCGGTACCTTCTCGCGGCTACCGGCTGACGTCGACCCCCGACCTGCTGTTGCCGGCGGAGATCAGGGCCGGACTCGACACTCAGATCATCGGCCGGGAAATCGTCTACCTGGCCGAGGCCGATTCCACCAACCTGCGCGCCAGTTTGCTCGGCGAGGCGGGGTCGGTGGAAGGGACGGTGGTGATAGCCGACCAGCAAAGCGCCGGCAAGGGGCGGCTCGGCCGGCGCTGGAGCTCCCCGCCGGGGGTCAATCTGTATACTTCGGTGCTGCTGCGGCCGCCGATCTCTCCGCGGTCGGCTCCGCAGCTCACTTTTCTGTCGGCGGTAGCCACGGCCTGGGCGATCGAGGAGACCAGCGGCCTCGAACCGCAGGTCAAATGGCCCAATGACATTTTGTTGGGCGGCAAAAAAGTTGCCGGCCTGCTCAATGAGATGAGCGCCGAGACCGACCGGGTGCATTTCGTAGTCCTCGGTATCGGCGTTAATCTCAACATGCAGGCGGGACAGTTTCCCCAGGATCTTCGCTACCCGGCTACCTCGCTGACGCTGGAGACAGGGCGGCCGATTTCCCGTCTGCGGTTCGCCCGGTCGCTGCTGCACCATCTGGAAGGGTTGTACCGGGTCTATCTGGAAAAAGGGTTCACGCCGATCCTGCTGGCCTGGAAAAACCTCTTTGACCTGGCTGGGCGGCAGGTGGAAGTCGATCTGCAGAAGCGGCGCCTGAGCGGGGTTGCCATCGGCATCGACGAAGATGGCGCTCTTTTGGTGCGGCTGGTCGACGGCAGTACCGAGCGGGTGCTGGCCGGGGATGTCACCCCAGCTGACAGCTGATGGCTGACAGCTATCAGCTTGAGGATTCCATGCTTCTAGTCATCGATGTCGGCAACACCAACACCGTCCTCGGCATCTACCGCGGCTCCCAACTGCTGCGTAACTGGCGGGTGACCACCGACAAATCGCGCACCGTCGATGAGTACGCGATGCTGATCCACGAGCTGTTCCGGCTCTCCGATCTGCATTTCACCGACATCCGCGACGTGGTCATCTCCTGTGTCGTGCCGCCGATGCTCAATACCCTGGAAGGGCTGTGCGCCAGCTATTTTCAGCGCCAGCCGTATATCGTCGGACCGGGGATCCGCACCGGCATGCCGATCCTTTACGACAACCCACGGGAGGTCGGCGCCGATCGCATCGTCAACGCCGTGGCCGCCTTTGAAAAATACCGGCGCAGCCTGATCATCGTCGATTTCGGTACGGCCACCACCTTCGACTACATTACCCCAAAAGGCGAATACCAGGGGGGGGCCATCGCTCCCGGTCTCGGGATCTCCGCCGAAGCCCTGTTCGAGCGGGCCAGCAAACTGCCGCGGGTAGAATTTTCCCGGCCGCCGCAGGTGATCGCCAAAAACACGGTAAACAGCATTCAGGCGGGGCTTTTCTTCGGCTATGTCGGGCTGGTCGACGGGATCGTCGAGCGGATGCGCCAGGAGTCTCGAGACACCCCCCTGGTGGTCGCCACCGGCGGCCTGGCCGGCCAGATCGCCCCAGCCTCCCAGACCATCGACGAAGTCGATCCTTTTCTCACCCTGGAGGGGCTGCGCATCATCTACAACCGCAACAAGACCAGCTGACGGGCCCGGGCGCACCGGGTTCGGACCATTGTCGATTCCTTGCAGTCTATCCTGTAACCTTCCCCGCGGGGAACGAAAGGAGAGTCCATGGGAAAGCACGATACAACGAAGATTCGCAATCTGGGTATCGTCGGTCAGGGTGGTGCCGGCAAAACCTCACTTACAGAGGCCATTCTCTTCAACACCGGGATGACCGACCGCCTCGGCAAGGTCGACCAGGGGACTTCGGTGATGGACTTCGAGCCCGAAGAGATCAAGCGCCGCATCACCATCAGCTCGAGTCTCAATCACTGTGAATGGAGAGAGCACAGTCTCCACATCGTCGATACTCCCGGCTACACCAATTTCCTGCACGATACCCGCAACTGCCTGCGCATTCTCGGCGGTGCCATTCTGGTTGTTTCGGCCGTCGACGGGGTCAAGGCGCAGACGACGAAGATCTGGCAATGGGCACAGGAATTCGAGATTCCGCGCATCATTTTCGTCAACAAACTCGACCGGGAGCGGGCCGACTTCCTGCGCACCGTCGATGATGTCTCGAAGAGTCTGAAAACCCGGGCGGTAGCGGTAGCGATACCGGTCGGAGAAGGGGAAGAGTTCAAGGGGATCATCGAACTGGTCGACATGAAGGCCCGCTTTTTCAAATTCGACGAGTTGGGCAGCTACGATGAGACCGATATCCCGGCCGAGTATCTGGAAGAAGCGCAGCGGCTGCGCACCCAGATGGTCGAAGCGGCGGCCGAGGCCGACGATGAGCTGATGGAGAAGTATCTGGAACAAGGAGAGCTCAGCCGCGAAGAAATTTTGCGCGGGCTGCGCGAGGGGACGCTGACCAAGGTCTTCACGCCGGTGCTGTGCGGCAGCGCCACGGCCAATATTGGCGTGCGCAACTTGCTGAATTTCGTCATCAACTGTCTCCCCTCGCCGATCGACCGGGGAATCCAGTACGGGACCAATCCGAAAACCGAACAAAAAGAGCAGCGTCGCCCCGATCCGGCCGAGCCGTTTTCGGCCATGGTTTTCAAAACCGTCAATGACCCCTACGCCGGCAAGCTGACCCTGATGCGGATCTATTCGGGAACACTCCACAGCGATTCCCTGGTCTACAATCCGAATCGCGAAACCACCGAACGGATCGGTCAGCTCTTCGAGATGGAAGGGAAGAAGCAAAAACCGTTGACCGTCGCCGAAGCCGGCGACATCGTGGCGGTGGCCAAGCTCAAGGAGACCTCCACCGGCGACACCCTGTGCGACGGGGCCAAGCCGATTCTCTACCCCAGTCCGCTGACCCTCAAGCCGGTGATCTCCTTCGCCCTGCAGGCCAAGAGCAAGGGGGACGAAGACAAGATCATGAGCTCCCTGCAGAAACTGATGGAGGAAGATCCGACCCTGCAATTTTCCCGGGAAGAGGAGACCAAGGAGATGCTCCTCTCCGGCATGGGACAGGTCCATGTCGAAGTTGCGATCGAGAAGCTCAAGCGCAAGTACGGGGTCGAAGTCGTGCTCAAGGAGCCGAAGGTCCCCTACCGGGAGACGGTGAAAAAGGGGGTCAAACAACACTACCGGCACCGCAAGCAGTCGGGCGGGCGCGGCCAGTTCGCCGACGTGCATATCGAGTTGGAGCCGCTGCCGCGGGGCTCGGGCTATGAGTTCGTCGACAAAATCGTCGGCGGAGTCGTCCCGCGCCAGTATATTCCGGCGGTCGACAAGGGGGTCCAGGAGGCGCTGCGGCACGGGGTGCTGGCCGGTTTCCCGGTCCAGGACTTCCGGGTTATCTTGTACGACGGCAGCCATCACTCGGTCGACTCCTCCGAGATGGCCTTCAAGATCGCTGGCTCCATGTCGTTCAAGAAGGCGATGGAGGACGCCAACCCGGTGCTGCTGGAGCCGGTGATGCATGTGGAGATTACGGTGCCGGACGAATGCATGGGGGATGTCATTGGCGACATGAACTCCCGCCGGGGCAAGATCCTCGGGGTGGAGCCCCAGTCAGGCAGTCAGGTCATCGGCGTCCAGGTGCCGATGGCGGAAGTCCTTAAATACGCGCCCGATCTGCGCTCCATGACTTCTGACCGGGGGCTGTTCACCATGGAGTTCTCCCACTATGAAGAGGTTCCTCCGCACCTGACCGCCAAAATTCTTGCCGAACTCGGCAAAGCGGAGTAGATTGAGGCGACTTTTTTTCCGAGAGTGTGCAAGGGAGGCGGCATGAAAGACCAGAACGACCTGAGCGTGGCCGAGAATTCTTTCCCCGACCGGGGAGGGGAGCCCGATGGCTTCCCTGGAGGGGAAATTCGCGAGCCATTGCAACCGATCGAGGGGGAACCCCGAAAGAGTTCATCCACCCGTATTTTGCTGCTGCTGCTGTTGCTGGTGGTGGCTGGTGCCGGGGCTTTCTTCTATCTCGGCGGCACTCAGCCGGAGGCTGAAGTCGCTGTCCCGGTGCCGGCGATCAAGCAGCCGATTGCCATGCCCGCTCCGGTGGCCGACCCGGCGGAGACCGTAATCGTCGAGGCGGTGATTTCGCCGCCGCCAGCTGCTGCCGTTGCGCCAGCGGCCACGGCCGCAGCCGCGGCTTCAGCGTCTCCGGCCCCAGGGCTCACGCTGGTAGGTGACGCGGGTAAATACCGGGTCGATGCCGGCTCCTTCCTCCTCGATGCCAACCGCCGTCAGGCCGAGGGGGCGATCCGCAAGCTCGGCTTTCAACCGGAGGCGGTCACCATCAAGAGAACGGTGGAAATGGTCCGGCTGCGGGTCGGCTCTTATCCCCCCGCCGAGGCGGCGGTCAAACTGCAGCAGGTCGCCGCCCTTTCGCCCGGCGCCTTTTCTCTGGCCAAGGGGGGGGAGGTGACGGTCTATGCCGGCTCCTATGCCGATCTCGACAAGGCTCGGGCCCAAGCCGATCGCCTGTTCCTCAACGGCCTGGAACTGCAGGAAGAGGTCGCCCGGGTGCCAATGAATCTTGTCAGGGTCACTTTTGGCGACTTCCCCGATCGAAAAGCGGCGCTGGCGGCCGCCGACCGGGCAACGAGCGCCGGCCTGCAAGCGGTCGTGGTCAACCGCTAATCACCCTGCGGGCCAACCATGTCGGAGCAGGATAAAAGCGTTCGCTTGACGATCACCCCCCAGGTGGCCCGCCTGGTCGCTCCAGAGGCGCCCCGTGAAGCCCAATTGATGGCTGCGCGGGGCGCCTTCCCTTTGCCAGGAGACGACCTGCTCACGGTCCTGTTCGTCCTTTGTCATCGTGGCGACCCGGAACTGCGCCGGGAGGCGCTGAGGACGCTGACCAGCCTCCCCGCCAACCTGTTGGTGCCGGTCGTTGGCAACTCTGGACTGCATCCCCACCTCCTCGACTTTGTGGCCCGGGTCCGCCCGAAAGATATCCCGGTCATGGAACCTCTGCTGGCCAACCCGGCGACCCCGGCGGCCACCCTGGTGCGCCTGGCCGCTGTGGCCCAAGGCTCTCTGCTGTCGCTCATTGCCTGTAACGACCTGCGCCTGGGCCAAATTCCCGAGCTTGCCGCCGCCCTCATTGCCAACCCCCATGCCGACCGGGCCCTCAAATACCGCCTTGGCTGGACCGATCCGGCCGAGGCCGCCGCCGCTGCCGCGCCTCCTGGGCAGGAGGAGGCGACGGAAGAGACCGACAATTACGAGCCCCCGGAAGAAGCCGATGAGGACGAGAGCACCGAGGCGGTTGCCGAGGAGACAATTACTCCAAATACCAGCAGGCGCTGCAGATGGAGGTGGCGGACAAGATCAAAATGGCGCTCACCGGGGACAAGGAGTGGCGCAATATTTTCATCAAGGATGCCAACAAACTGGTCAATACGGCCGTGCTGAAAAATCCTCGCATCACCGACCCGGAAGTGCTCGCTATCGCCAAGAACCGCACCTCTAACGATGAGCTGATCCGCCTGATCACCATCAACCGGGAATGGGTTAAGCTCTACGAAGTGCAAAAGGCGCTGGTTCTGCACCCCCGGACCCCCCTGCCCAAGGCCTTGCGCTATATGGCCGTGCTCACCCTCAAAGATTTGAAAAACCTGGCCAAAAGCCGCAATGTCGCACAGGTGATCGCCAACAACGCCCGGCGCATGCTGGCGGACAAGAATAAAAAGAAATAGAATAGGCCAAGGGGAGATGGGCTCTCCGGCCCCTGAAGAGGTGGCAGGCTCTTCGGCTTGCCCACCATGGGGAGACGGTGCCGCCAGGAGAAGAGATGAAAAAGGGAAATATCATCGCTGTTTGCACCAGCCCGGAGAAAGGGGGGCGCAAAACCGACGTCCGCCAGGGGTTGCTGGTGGAGAATTTCGGTCTGGAAGGGGATGGCCACGGGGGCGACTGGCACCGCCAGGTGAGTCTTCTCGCCACGGAGAGTATCGACAAAATGCGCGCCGCCGGTCTCGACGTCGGCCCCGGCGATTTTGCCGAAAATCTCACCACGGCCGGCCTCGACCTTTGTGCTTTGCCCATCGGTACCGTGCTGCGGGTGGGGGAGACGGCTTCGCTGGAGATCACCCAGATCGGCAAGATCTGCCACGAACGCTGCGCCATCTTCTACCAGGCCGGTGACTGCGTGATGCCCAAAGAGGGGATATTCGCCGTCGTGCGCCAGGGGGGGCGGGTCGCGGTCGGCGATCCGGTGGAAGTCGTCTGCCAGCCCGAGGGGGGAAAATGACCGAAGGGCCGTTCACGTTCGGGGTGCTGACCCTGTCCGACAAGGGGGCCCGCGGCGAGCGCGAAGACGAAAGCGGTCGCGTCCTGCGGGAGATGATCGGCCACTTGGGGGAAGTGGTCGAATACCGGGTGATCCCCGATGAGGAGGAGTTGATCGTCCGCACTCTGGTGGAGTGGGTGGATCGCCTCGGAATCGACTGCATTCTCACCACCGGCGGCACCGGTCTCACCCCCCGCGACATCACCCCCCAGGCGACGGCCCGGGTGCTGGAGTGGGAGATCCCGGGGATGGCCGAGGCGATGCGCGCCGCCAGTCTGCTCCAGACGCCGCACGCCATGCTCTCGCGGGCGTTGGCCGGGGTGCGGCGCAAGTCGCTGATCGTCAATCTCCCCGGCAGTCCGAAGGGGGTACGGGAGAACCTGGAGGTCATCCTGCCGGCGCTGCCACATGCGCTGGCCAAACTCAAGGGCGACCCGAGTGAGTGCGCGAGGTAGGGGGGTTCTCAAACTCAAAACTTTCTCTAGTGCGTCACCAGGCCGGCCGCGACGGCGGTCAGCAGGCCGGCGAGCAGGGCGGCGCTCCCCTTCCAGCCCCGGGCCCGGTGCGATTCGGGGATGAGGTCGGAGGCGGCGATGTAGACGAAGGAGCCAGCCGCCATGGCCATCAGCGCCCCCAGGGCCTCCAATGGCACCTGGCGCACCAGGGCGTAGGTGGCGATCGCGGCAACAGGGGTGGCGATGGCCACCAGGGCGGTAAACTGGACCGCCCGGCGGCGGGCATAACCATAGTGCAGCAAAATCGCCAGCATGGCGATCCCCTCCGGCACCTCGTGGGCGACGACGGCGATGGCCGATAAGAGGCCGACATCATCCCCCACCTCGAAGCCGGTGCCGATAATGACGCCATCGATGAGCGAATGCAGGGTCATGCCGACGAAAGCGATCATCCCCAAGGGGTGAGGGTCGTGGCAATGGCCGTCGTGACAGTC
>JACZKF010000336.1 GCA_014860175.1 Desulfuromonadales bacterium
GCACCCCTTCGGGAAAGGGGACAGCGGTCAGCGAGGTGATCCGCTCCTCGGGAAATCCGGCCCCCACCAGCTTCTCCACCGCCGCCGAAGCCCCCTCCACCGAATCGAACAGGCCGAGAATCTCCATCGCCTACTCCTCCCGCGCCATGGTTTCGAGCCGGGTCCGACCCAATCTTCTCTCCCCGGCCAGCGTCTCTTCCTGCTCGCGGACGTCGGTCACCGCCACGATCGGGAAAAACTTGGCGAACAGGAGGTAGAGCAGGCCGAAGCCGGCGAAGGCCGCCGCCATCACCGACAGCTCGACCCAACTCGGGGTGTACGACCCCCAGACGAAGGGGATGTTCTTGTGCGACAGAGGGGGAACGACGATCAGGAAGCGTTCGGTGAACATCGCCACGTTGACCATCAGGGTGATGCCGAGCATGGCCGGAATCGAGCGGCGGATCCGGCGGAAGGTGAGGAGGGAGATCGGCAGCAGGGTGTTGCCGAGAATCATCAGGAAGAGGAGCCAGCCGTAGCGCTCGGCCATGTAGCGGAACATCTCCCACTCGATCGGTTCGTGGGCGTACCAGAGGGTGAGCACCTCGGCGAAGTAGAAGTAGGACCAGAGGAGGGTGACCGCCAGCAGCAGCTTCCCCATGTTGTCGAAGTGGAGCGGCAGGAGAAATTCTTCCAGCCGAAAGGCCTTGCGGATGACGATCATCAGGGTGATCACCGCCGCCACCCCGGAGGTGATGGCGCCGATGACGAAATACGGGGCGAAGATGGTGCTGTGCCAGCCGGGGACCAGGGTGACGGCGAAGTCCCAGGCGACGATGGAGTGGACGGAGACCGCCACCGGGATGATCAGCGCCGCCAGCATGGTCGAGGCCCGGGCGAAGAGGCGCCACTGGTGCGCCGTGCCGCGCCAGCCGAGGGAGAGGAGAGCATAGAAGAGGCGCCGGCGCCCCTGGGAGCGGTCGCGGACCAGCGCCAGGTCGGGGAGCATGCCGACATAGAGGAAGATCGTGCTGCCGAGGATGTAGGTATTGATCGCCATCATGTCCCACAGCAGCGGCGAGCGGAAGTTGGGCCAGAGGCCGTACTGGTTCGGATAGGGGAGCATGTAGTAGAAGACCCAGTTGCGCCCCAGGTGGATCAGCGGGAAGAGGCCGCCGACGGTGATGGAGAAGACGGTCATCGCCTCGGCGCCGCGCAGGATCGGCCGGCGCCAGGTGGCGTGGGAGAGGCGCAGAATGGCCGAGACCATCGTCCCCGAGTGGGAGAGGCCGACCCAGAAGACGAAATTGACGATGTAGAAGCCCCACATGACCGGCAGGTTGATGCCGGTGACCCCCATGCCGGTGGTGACCTGGACGGTAAAGGCGTACAGGCCGAAGGCGACCACCGCCCCGAGGACGAAGGCGAGCAGGTACCAGCGCCAGCGCGGCGGCTCCATCGACGAGAGCATCGCCGCATTCTTGCCGGCAATGGCCGGGTGCAGCTCAGCCGACGTGCTCATGCCCCCCTCCCTTGAGATAGACGACGGACGGCTCGGTCCCCAGGTCCTCCAGCAGCCGCAGCCGGCGCGGACTGCGGGCGAGGCGGGCGACCTGGCTGTCGGGGTCGTTGAGGTTGCCGAAGATGATCGCTCCGGGCGGGCAGGTCTGGGCGCAGGCCGGCTGCACTTCGCCGTCGCGCAGCGGCCGCCCCTCGAGTTTGGCGCTCTCCTTGGCGCCGCGGATGCGCTGGATGCAGAAGGTGCATTTTTCCATCACCCCGCGGCTGCGCACCGTCACGTCCGGGTTGAGCTGCTGGTCGAGGGGCTGGGGCCACTCGGGATTGAAGAAGTTGAACACCCGCACCGCGTAGGGGCAGTTGTTGGCGCAGTAGCGGGTGCCGACGCAGCGGTTGTAGACCTGGCCGTTGAGCCCTTCTGGGTTGTGGTAGCTGGCGTAGACCGGGCAGACCGGCTCGCAGGGGGCGTCGGCGCAGTGCTGGCAGAGCATCGGCACAAAACGCGCCCGCACATGGGGAAACTCCCCCTCCCAGTAGCGCTCGACGCGCAGCCAGTGGAGGTTGCGCCCCTTGCCGAACTCCTCCTTGCCGACCAGCGCCACGTTGTTCTCCGCCTGGCAGGCGGTCACGCAGGCGCCGCAGCCGGTGCAGCGGTCGAGGTCGATCACCATCCCCCATCTGAGTTGGTCCGTCGCTTCACTCATCTCGTTATTCCCAATTGCAACAACCTTCAGTGTAGATCCCTCTCCCCCTGGGAGAGGGTGCCCGAAGGGCGGGTGAGGGCGAGGCCCCCTCACCCTGGCCCTCTCCCTCAGGGAGAGGGGATGATTAACTTCAGATCCCCAACAGTTCCCGTCGATAACTCCCCTCCGGATGGCCGGCGGTGACCAGCTCCCCGGCTTCGGAGAGACGACGCACCCGGACCGGGATCGTGCCCGGCACCGGAAAGCCGCCCCCCCCTTCCGGTGCGCTGCTCAGCTGCAGCGGGTTGACGCCGCGGCCGTCGGCGTAGCGCCCCAGCCCCTGGTGCCCCTGACCAAGGGGGGTGGCGACCACCTCGGGGCGGATGCCGGGATAAAGGAAGGCCGGCAGCTGGACGGTCCCGGCGGCCGAGCCAACTTCCACCAGATCACCGTGGGCGATGCCGAGGCGGGCGGCGGTCTGCGGGTTGATCTCCAGCCAGCTCCCCCAGACGGCGGTGGTCATCGGGTCGGGGAGCTGCTGCAGCCACGGCAGAGCGGCGCCGTGGCCGTCGTGGAAGGCCGACGAGGGGTAGATCTGCAACTGCAGGGGGAAATCGGGATCGGCGTCGGCGGCCGGGGGGAGTTCCGGGCGGCCGAGGGAGACTTGGCGCAGCGGCTCCGGCGGCGCCGCCTCGGCGGGGAAAATCCCCCCCTGGGCCAGAAGTTCGTTCCAGCGGGCCGGATTGCCGGCGGCGTGGCGCTGCTGCAGCCCTTCCAGAAACGATTTCTCGGAGACGGCCGCGCCGGTCGCGCCGCCGAGGGTCTGGGCGAGGGCGATCAGCAGGTCGGGAAAGGAGCGGCTGTCATGGAGCGGTTTGACTACCCCCTGCAGCAGGCCGACGGTATGGCCGCGGGCCCCGGCCGAGGGGATCGCCTCCCCCCAGCTCTCCAGGTTGGCATGGTCGGGGAGAACCAGGTCGGCGAAACGGACGGTATCGTCGAGAAAGGTCGCGCAGCTCACCACCAGCGGCACCTGCGCCAGCGCCTCGGTGAAACCGAAACCGGGGGGGAGGTTGTAGGTCGGGTTGACCCCCTGGAGCAGCAGCAGATCGCAGTTTCCTGCCTGCAGGGTGGCGAGAGTCTGCTGCAGTTCGGCCAGGCTGCTGTCGTTGCCGGGCGCCTCGGGCCGGGTGAGGTAGACCCCGCCGGGGGTGTTGACGCTGCCGAGGAGGAGGTTGAGCAGCTCCACTGCTCGCAGCGCCTCGGGGCCGTTGCGCTGGGCGACCAGCATTTCACCGGCGATGACCAGGGCGGGGCGGATGGCCACCAGTTTGGCGACTGCCGCTTCGATATCGGTGGCGCGCACCCCGGTCAGCTCGGCGACGACGGCGACGCTGTACGGTTCCGTCAGCCGGGCCAGTTCCGCCGTGTCGAGGCCGGCGGCGGCGAGCACCCGGGGCTCGACCTGAGGGAGCAGGCGCTTGGCCATCGCCATGGCGATGGTCCATTCGGTGCCGGGGCGGGCCGGCAGCCAGCGGTCGGCCGAGGCGGCGGTCAGCGACAGCCGCGGGCCGACATAGGTGAAGCGGCCGCGCACCGTCGGGCGTTCCTGGCGCATCCGCCCGAACGCGTAGTTGAAGCGCACCGGGGAGAGGTGACTGTCGATGAAATCGGCGCCGAAACTGACCAGATACTGAGTGTTCTCGATATCGTAGTCGATGAGCCCCTGGTGGCCGTAGAGGCTCTGGCGGCGCCACTCGGGGGCGAACGGCTCCCAGGCCAGATGCTGGAGGCGGCCGACCCCTTGGCCGAAACGGGCGACCAGTTCGGCCAGGTACCCCTGCAGCGGCGGCGTCCAGAGAACGGCGCTTTTCCCCGCGTCGCCGGGGGCAAGGGGGCGGAGCCGGTCGGCCAGGGTGGCCAGCGCCTCTTCCCAGCTGATCTGGACGAACTGTCCCGAGCCGCGGGGGCCGCTGCGTTTGAGGGGGGTGCGCAGCCGGTCGGGGTGATAGAGCTCCTGCACCAGCGACTGGCCGCGGGGGCAGAGCTTGCCGCGGTTGATCGGGTGGCGCGGATTCCCTTCGACTTTGCGCGCCCGCCCCGCGGAGACTTTCACCAGGATGCCGCAGCCGGCCGGGCACTGGCGGCAGGCGCTGGCGTACCAGTCGGCGATGCCGGGGGTGGCGCCGTCCTCCGGCGGCACCAGGAAGGGGATCAGTTTCTCGTTCCCCTTGCGGCAGCCGGCCAGGGCGCTGCCGGCGGCGGCCATGCCCGAGAGTTGCAGGAAAGTCCGGCGTTTCATGACCTCCTCTTCAGCGATGGCAGGTCCAGCAGTCGATGCTGGCCCCGTGCTCGCGGTGACAGTTAAGGCACCACCCCATTTTGGTCGCGACCACCCGACGGGTCACCGCCATCGTCTCCACCGCCCCGTGACAGCCGCCGCACTCCAGCCCGGCGTTCAGGTGCATCATGTGAGGGAAATAGGTGTGGTCGGGGATCCGGTAGAGCCGCTCCCAGGGGATCGGCTGGTTCTGCTGCCAGAACTCGGCCAGCCGGGTGATTTCCGGGCGGTCGACGGCGATGAACAGGTGACAGGCGCGGCAGAGATCGACATCGGGGATGCCGGCGATCGCCGAGACGTCCACCGAGCGATGGCAGAAGCGGCAGTCAATGGCCATCTCCCCGACATGCTGCCGGTGGCTAAAGGCGATGGGCTGGGACGGTGCGCGGTCTTCGAGGTCGAGGGGGAGATGATAGAGGACCACCAGGCCGATAACGGCCGCCAGCAGCGGGAGCAGCAGGATGGCGATCAGAAGTTTTTTCTTCATGCTCCCGCGCTGGCTGAGAGCGGTCGAGCCAGCTCCGGCTCCACCGTGGATGTCAAAAGAACAGGGAATAGGGAAAAAACTTAATCAAAAGATTAGCAGCCGGTACTTGGCTGTCAAGCATTAATGCAGCCAGGGCTGGCACCGCCAACGCGAAAACTTGAGTTTCACGCATGCGTGAACTTGCGCGCCAGATTGCTGTCGATGACGTAGATGCACATGTCCTTGGCCCCCTGGCGGGTGTAGTGAAAATTCTTGATCAGGTTGTTCATCAGAAAGGCGACGTCGGCGCGGATCTTCTTGTCATAGGTCTTGAACGCCTCCTTGTTGTCGTAGTCCTTGATCGCCCGCCGGAAGTTCTCGTTGTCGAGGAACGGGTCGAGAGCCTTCTCTTTGAGGTTATGGACGTAGCGTTCGTGCATCTGGGCGAAGAGGCGGGTTTCGGTGATGGCGCGCCCCTCGGCCATGATCTCCCGGGTGAGGGTATCGGCGGTGTACTCCTTCTGCACCTGGCGGCGGAAGGTGAGGCGCTGCGGCAGCAGGACGTCGGCGCCGAGGAGGCGCAGCTCGATGCCGCGCAGGAACTCCTCGGTGATTTCCAGCCGCTCGCCGGTGTAGGCGCAGGTCTGGACCGCCCCAGGCTCGAAGTTGACGGCGAACAGGTAGTTTTGGATGTCGCGGGAGATGCGCTCTTCGTTGTAGTAATAGAGCGACTCTTTGACTTCCTGCAGGACGGTGTAGTCGTACATCCGCACCAGCGAGTCGAGGAACCCCGGTGGCACCGTATCCCCCAGCTCCTTTTGCACCTTGGTGAAGAAGTTGTAGACCACCGCCATGGTGATCAGCTTGTCGGGGCGGGCGTAGGTGGAATAGAACTGGTTGAAGATCTTGAGCGAATCGCGCCCAGAGAAGCCGAATTCCCCTTCGGCCTCCGACTCGGCGATAATCCGCCGCCGCCGCCGGGCGGTGAGCCGCCGCCGGTCCTCTTCCTCCAGCCACTTGGGGATGTTGCCGGTATAGATCTCCATCTTCAGCAGCTGCAGGTTGTCGTCGCAGTAGAGGCTGTATTTATCCGGCTCCCGGATCCAGTCGAGCAGCGCCTCGGACTGGAGGCTGAGGCGGGTCGAGATGATGACCCGGGCGAAGTTGTGCAGCACCCGCGGCAGAAAGCTGTGGTCAATATTGCGACCGAAGACGTTGCGGTAGATCTCCACCTCGGTGGTCAGGTCGAGGACATAGGGGATCTTGATGAATTCGATGCGATCGGAGAAGGAAGGAAAGTCCTGGATACTGGCGCGGTCTTCCGGGTTCATGGTGGCGAGAAAGAGGGAGCTGACGTTCTCCTCGATGTCTTCGACCTTGTGCACCCCTTCGCTGATGATGTTGTGCAGTTCGATCAGCCGCTCGGCGTTGTGCGACTTGATATCCATCAGGGCGTAGATGCCGTTGTTGGTCTTGGCGAAGCGGGAGAAGAGAAAGCGCACCAGGCGGCTGTCGCCGAGCATCTCGTCGAGGCGGCTTTGCAGCATCTCGTTGGTGAGGACCACCTGCTTGGTCGGCTTGTCCCCCGGGCTGAAGACGCTGACCCCTTCGCCGAGCCGGCGGTTGAACAGGTAGGGACGGGCATAGAGGAGGCGAAAGACTTCCCGCGGGCTCTGCAGCCGCCCGAGAAGGGCCCCGTAGAGCGAGCTGCAGATGGTGCAGGCGCTGGCGCGAAAGACCCATTCGTACTCCTTGCGGGAGAAGAGCTCCTCCCGGAAGGGGTGGTCGCGGAACAGGTCGTCGAGAAAGGCCCGCCGATGGCTCTTGGGGACAACCAGGACCGGGTTGTCGTGGCTCGGGCAGGGGACCTCGATCGTCCCGTCCTCCTCCAGGGGTCCGTCCAGGGCCCGCAGCACCTCATCCAGCAGCTGCGGGGAGTGCTGCAGCAGGTTGGTCAGCCGCTCCTGCAGACTCGGGCCGCTGCGCCCCCCGGTGATGGCCCCCCGATTGAGGCGCCAGACCGTTTCGTAACGCGCCCCTTTCTCGGTGTTGACGAAGCGCTCGAACTTCTCCAGCAGGATGTTGAGAAAGGTGCTCTTGCCGCAGCCGTGCGGCCCCTCGAAGATATAGATCTTGTTCTGCTGGGCGCCGCGGCGCAGCGCCTCGACCAGGTTGACCAGGCGGTTGGCGAACAGGCGATCGGCGAAAAACGGCTGGTCGGTTCCCTCGACGAAGAGGCGGGTGCAGTCGTAGTAGACAAAATGGATCGTCTCCGGATCGTCCGGGTATTCGTCCTTCCCTTCGGCGACATAGTTCTGCACCAGATCGTGAAAGACCTGGAAGATGTTGCGCAGGACCCGTTCCGGCCGCTCCACCAGAACCTGCAAAAAATCCTCGAAAGGGACCGGATGACGCTGCTCCCACTCGGTGATGTGGCGGTCGATATTCTCCAGGGCGCTGGCGATGGTTTTGCCGCCATGGGCTGTGTTCCCCGACCCGGCCGAGCCGTTCCTCAGCCGAGGACCGTCCGGGAAAGCTGCCGCTCCTTCATCTCGTATTTTACCCGTTGCCATTTGATCTCCTCGGCGCCGGCGGTCTCCCGCCCCCTCCCCTCGATGGCCTCCTGCGTCTCCAACTGCACCGGAGCGCCCCAGAGGTACTCGATTCCGAGCATCGTATTGGCGATGTAGTCGCGCACCAGCGGCTTCCCTTCGAAACGATGCTGCAGAGGCAGGGGGCGGCCGGAAGCGGCGGTGGCTTCGATATCGATATGCGGCGGATGGTAAAGGGAGTCGAGGAGCATCTGCCGGTAATCGTCGGCCTTGCGACTCTTGACATAGTATTCCCAGACCATCCGCTGCTGGTTGAGCCGGCGGCCGGCGACAAAGAGCCGGTTGCGGCTGACGAAATCCTGGTCGACGTAGCGGCTGAGAAAGAGAAAATCGGCCATGTTCTCCCGCACCTGAAAAATGGCCGCTTGCCCCTGGCCGGTGCGGGCGTCATAGTCTTCACGGCCGGCGGTGTCGGCCAGCCGCTGGTAGGCGGCGCTGTAGCGGCCGCGCTCGGCATTCTCCTCGATCGCCTCGAACAGGCGCATCCCGAGCCCGTACGGGTTGAGGCCGACCCGCGGCAGAGAGGCGACGCTGGCATGCACCCGGGCGAAATCGACCTCATGGCCGCGGATTCGCTCGTCCTGCAAGAAGAGCTTCTCGTGCCAGTAGCTGGCCCACCCTTCGTTCATGATCTTGGTGCGGATCTGCGGCTGGAAATAGATCGAGGTGTTGCGCACCACCTGCAGCACCGCCTTCATCCATTTGTTCTCGTTGCGGTTGAGCAACGGCGAATGCTCGATCAGAAATTCGAGCAGGTCGCTGCGCCGGGGCGGTTTCTCCTCTTGCTGTTTCTCGAAGATCGCTTCGAACTCCGGATATTTGAGCGCGGCATCGGCAAAAAAGGCCCGCTCTCCCCCCTCTCCTTCGCGCATCGCCTCGTTGTAGCGGTTGATCTCCTTGACGTAGTCGCCGATCTTCACCTTGCGGATCGTCTGCAGGAAGACATCGAAATAGAAGTCGAGGCGGCGGGCGGCCTGATCCTTGGGGGGACGGTCGATGCGCGCCAATTCGCCGAAATAGCCGACCAGGTTGTCGAGGCTGCGGCCGAATTCGAGGACGTAGTCGACCCAACGGCCGTGTCGGGCCCGCAGGCCGGCGATCATCCGCTTGTCGGAGAGCGCCTGCCCGTTCAGGTCGTATTCCCAGGTGTGGCGGAAGAAGGAGTTGTTCTGGAAGAAGTCGATGTGGGCCAGCACGTGGTAAAAGATCATCACGTTGAGCCAGTCCGGGTTGTTGTCGTTGTAGAAGGAGATCGCCGGCCGGGTGTTGATGACCGTCTCGTAGGGGTTGCCCGGGTAGAGTTCGTAGCGCCCCTTCTCCCGCAGCACCTCGACATCGTGCACCCAGTAGTCGTAGAGAGTCGGGATCATCAGTTTGGGGGTGAGTTCGAGCAGGTCCCGATTGGTGACGATATATTCGAGGGTCTCGTCCTCGAAGCGCAGCCCCGCACTCCGCGCCCGCTCCTTGCACCCTTCCATGATCTTTTTCGTATGCTGGTCGATGAGTTCCATAGGAATCCTGGCATGGCACGAGGCTAGAGGGGAAACCGAAATTCCCCAGCCCCGCCCCCTAGCCTATCAGTTTTTTGATCCCTTCGATGATCCTGGCTTCGTCGGCATCCTCGCCCATGGTGTCGAGGCGCAGGAAATCGGGCTTTTTCTCCAGGAGACCGGAGCGCTTCAGGTTCCGCTCCACTTCGGTGGTGCTGCCGCTGGCCATGGCGTGTTCGGCGACCGTCACCCCGATCCGGCTGGCGTAGGCGAGCATCTTCTCCAGCTCCGCCACCAGCTCCTTGCCATCGACATCCCAATCGTCACCGTCGGTGCCGTGAAAGACGTAGATGTTGTAGTCGCGGGCAAGGTTCTCGGCCTCCACCAGTTCGTTGACCAGGCGAAAGGCGGTGGCGACCTGGGTGCCGCCGGCGACCCGGGAGTTGTAATAGGTATGGAAGTCGGCGACTTCCCTCGCCTCAGTGTCGTGCAGAATGAAGCGCGACTCGACCTGGCGGTCGTACTGATAGAGGAGCCAGCTGTAGATCATGACGTGCTGCGAGACGACGACATCGGTCGGTTTGCCGGCCATCGATCCGGAGTAGTCGCGCAGGAAAAAGACCAGGGCCTGCGACTCGTAATCCTTCTCCCGCGACAGCACCCGGAAGACCTTGTCCCTGGGGCCGATCAGGAGCCGGGAAGTGTCGATAGCGTTTAGATCGGGGAGATTGCCGAGGCTCATGTTGGTTTCGAGAATCCGGCGCAGGGTCGCCTTTTTGTCGAGAATCTGGCCGAACCCCCGATTGCGGTCGGTCAGGTCGTAGGTGTAGCGGGTGAGGGAGCGCTTCTTCCCTTTCTCCTTGAGATTGGGGAGCTCGAACTTTTCCGTGAGAATCCGCCCCAGGTCATAGGCGCTCGATTCAACCTCGTGCGAACCC
>JACZKF010000337.1 GCA_014860175.1 Desulfuromonadales bacterium
CCTTGATGGCGACCGTGACCACCGGCGAGGCGATGAAGAGCGCCGCCCTCGGGCTTTTCGGCAGCGACGGGGTGCCGGTGTCGCTGATTCGCGACAGCGCCGGCTTCGTCGCCCAGCGGGTGCTGGCGACCGTGGTCAACATCGCCTGCGACATGGCCCAGCAGCGGGTGGCAACCCCGGACGATATCGACCGGGCGGTGACCCTCGGCCTCGGCTATCCCTACGGCCCCCTGGCCTTCGGTGATCACCTCGGCAGCCAGCGGATCCTTCAGATTCTGCAGGCGATGTTCCACTACTATGGCGACCCGCGCTACCGGCCGAGCCCCTGGCTGAGCCGTCGCGCCCACCTCGGTATTTCCCTGTTGACCCCCGAGAACTGATGGAAGGTGATGCATGTTGAACGCTTATCTCTACTCTGGAACCCGCACCGCCTTCGGCCGGCATGCCGGCGCCCTGGCCACTGTCCGCACCGACGATCTGGCGGCGGCGGTCATTCGCGCCGTCGTCGCCCAGTCCCCGTTTGCCCCGACCCAGATTGAAGACGTGATTTTCGGCTGCGCCAACCAGGCGGGGGAAGACAATCGCAACGTCGCCCGCCACGCTCTGCTGCTGGCCGACCTGCCGGTGAGCGTTCCCGGGCAGACGGTCAACCGCCTCTGCGCCAGCGGTCTGGCGGCGGTGATCGATTCCGCCCGGGCCATCAGCTGCGGCGAAGGGGAGCTCTACCTGGCCGGCGGCGTTGAAAGCATGACCCGCGCCCCCTTCGTGATGGCCAAGGCCACCACCGCTTACAGCCGGACGGCGGAGATCTACGACACCACCATCGGTACCCGCTTCCCCAACCCGAAGCTGGAGAAGACGCACGGCAACTGGCCGATGCCGGAGACGGCGGAAAACGTCGCCCGGGACTACAATATCGGGCGCGAGGAGGCCGACCGGTTTGCCGCCGGGTCGCAAGCCAAGTACGCTACCGCCAAGGCCGACGGCTTCTATCAGGGGGAGATCCTGCCGCTGGAGATCCCCACAGGCAAGAAGACGCCGCCGCTGCTGGTCGCCGAAGACGAACACCCCCGCCCCGAGTCGACCTACGAGGCGATGGCCAAGCTCAAGCCGCTCTTTCCGGATGGGGTGGTGACCGCCGCCAACGCCTCCGGAGTCAACGACGGCGCCGTCGCCCTGCTCATCGGCAGCCGGCAGGTCGGGGAGAAGGCCGGCATCCAGCCGATGGCCAGAATTCTTTCGGCGGCCGCCTCCGGAGTCGCTCCGCGGATCATGGGGATGGGGCCGGTCGAGGCGATCAACAAGGCGCTGGCACGGGCCGGACTGGCACTCAACGACCTGGATGTGATAGAAATCAACGAAGCCTTTGCCAGCCAGATGCTCGGCTGTTTGCAGGCGCTGGGGATCGCCTATGACGACCCGCGGGTCAATCCGAACGGCGGCGCCATCGCCATCGGCCACCCTCTGGGAGCTTCCGGCGCCCGCCTGGCCCTGACCGCTGCCCGCCAGCTGCAGCGCACCCAAGGGCGCTACGCCGTGGTCAGCCTCTGCATCGGCGTCGGCCAGGGGCTGGCGATGGTTATCGAACGGGTCTGATCCGTAAGCCGGGCCCGAGGAGAGCAGGATGGAATTGAGCAGAGAAATTTACTGGAACGTCGGTCACGGGGCTGCGACCCTGGTGCCGATGTATCTGCTGACCGCGGTGGCCCTGGCCATCTTCGCCTGGGGCTTCTGGCAGCGCATAAAAGTATATCGGCAAGGCAAAGCGCTCAACCGCACCGACGATCTGGCCGGCCGGCTCGGCGGCGCCCTCAAGCAGGCGCTTTCCCAGGCCAAGGTGCTGCGGGTGCCGGGGGCGGGGACCGCCCATGGTCTGTTCTTCTGGGGCTTCTTTCTGCTCTTCATCGGCACCTGTCTGATCGTTATCCAGGCCGATTTTACCGATCCGCTCTTCGGCGTCCGTTTTCTGCAGGGGAACTTCTATCTCTTCTTCTCCGTCGTCCTTGATCTGGCGGGGCTGATCGCCATCGTGATGCTCGGCGGGCTTTTCGTCCGCCGCTACCTGCTGCGTCCGAAAGGGCTGGAGAGCCGGCGCGACGACGCCATCATGCACGGTCTGCTGTTCGCCATCCTGGTCACCGGTTTCGTCCTGGAAGGGGCGCGCATGGCCGCCACCGAGCTCGGCACGCCGCTGGCCGCCTGGTCGCCGGTCGGGCTGGTCTTCGCCAAGATGTTCGCCGGTCTCGGGGACGAAGGGCTGCGCTCCCTGCACCGGGGGGTCTGGTGGTTCCATCTGCTCATCGCCCTCGGCTTTATCGCTATCATCCCCTTCACCAAGTTTCGCCACATTTTCACCACCAGCGCCAACTACCTGTTCGCCGACCGGCGCCCCACCGGCGCTCTGACCACCCTCAACCTCGAGGAGGAGGGGGTGGAGAGTTTCGGTGTTTCGAAGCTCGGCGATCTGACCTGGAAAGACATCTTCGACGCCGACGCCTGCACTGTCTGCAAACGCTGTCAGGACCGCTGCCCGGCCCATGCGACCGACAAGCCGCTGTCGCCGATGAAGGTGATCAACCAGCTGCAGGAGGTCGCCTTCACCGCGCCGCAGGCCGACCTGATCGAGACGGCGTCGCGCGATGCGCTCTGGGCCTGCACCACCTGCCGGGCCTGTCAGGAGATCTGCCCGGCCGCCATCGAACATGTCCCCAAGATCGTCGACATGCGCCGGCATATGGTGCTGATGGAAGGGGAGTTCCCCGGCGAAGAGGTGATGGCCGCCATGGAGAACACCGAGGTCAACGGCAACCCGCTGGGGATGGCTTTCGCCGCTCGCGGCGACTGGGCGGCGGAGCTCGGGGTCAAGACGCTGGCCGAAGAGCCGGAGGTCGATCTCCTCTATTTCGTCGGCTGCTACGCTTCCTTTGACAAGCGCAACATCAAAGTCGCCCGCAGCTTTATCCGGCTGTGCCAGGCCGCCGGCCTCAAGGTCGGCATCCTCGGCAAGCAGGAGAAATGCTGCGGCGAGCCGGTGCGCAAACTCGGCAACGAATACCTCTACCAGAGCCTGGCCGGCGAGAATATCGAAACCATCCACGGCTACGGGGTGAAAAAGGTGGTCACCAGCTGTCCGCACTGCTTCAATACCCTGGCCAAGGACTACCGCGATCTCGGTTTCGAACCCGAGGTCGAGCACTACACCGTCTTTCTCGAGCGCCTGCTGCAGGAGGGGAAGCTGCCGCTGACGAAAGGCGAAGAGTTTGCCTGCACCTACCACGACAGCTGTTACCTGGGGCGCTACAACGACATCTACCAGGCGCCGCGCACCCTCATCGGCGCCGCCGGCGGCCAGGTGAGCGAGATGGCCCAGAGCCGCGACAACAGCTTCTGCTGCGGCGCCGGCGGCGGCCGCATTCTTGCCGAGGAGAAGCTCGGCAGCCGCATCAGTGAAACCCGGGCGAAGATGGCCGCCGCCACCGGCGCGCCGCTGCTCCTTTCCAACTGCCCCTTCTGTCTGACCATGTTCGAGGACGGCATCAAGGGGGCGGGCTTCGAGGGGGAGCTGGCCCCCAGGGACATCGCCGAGATTCTGGCCGAGCGGCTTCCGGCAGCGCCGACCAGCGGCTAAGGGATCGAAAAAAATCAAGTCACTGAAACGGCCACGGAGGTAAAGAATGAAAGTTCTCGTCTGCATCAAGCAGGTCCCCGACATGGAATCGCGGTTCAAGCTCAACGCCGCCGGCAACTGGTACGATACGGCCGACCTCGCCTGGCGGATGAACGAATATGACGAGTTCGCGGTCGAGCAGGCGGTGCTGCTCAAGGAAAAAGCCCCCGACACCGAGCTGGTGGCCCTCTCCATCGGCCCCGAGCGGGTCAAGGAGGCGATGAAAAAAGCACTGGCCATGGGGATCGACCGTGGGGTGCATGTCCAGGACGAGGCCAGCTTCGAGAAAGACCCGTACCAGATCGCCTCGGTGATTGCCGAGTACGCCCGGAACGAAAATTTCGACCTCATCCTGACCGGCATGCAGTCCCAGGACCGCGGCTCGGCGCAGGTCGGGATCCTGGTCGGCGAGATGCTCGGACTCCCCGCCGTCAGCACGGTGGTCGGCTTCGCCCTCGACGGCCAGGTGGTGACCGCCAAACGCGAGCTCGAAGGGGGGCTCAAGGCGGTGGTCAAGGTGGGGCTGCCGGCCCTGTTCACCTGCCAACTCGGTCTCAACACCCCCCGCTATCCGACCCTCCCCAACATCATGAAGGCCAAGAAGAAGGAGCTGACCGCCATCCCGGTCGCCACCCTGCTCAAGGACGAGGCGCTGGCGGTGACGGAGAAGGTCAGCTACCCCGAGAAACGCGGGAGCGGGCTGGTGCTCGAGGGGGAGATTGGCGAGCTGACCACCAAGCTGGTCGCTCTGCTCAAGGAAAAGACCTCGGTTTTCAAATAGGAGAAGACAGATGAAAGCACTGCTGGTGGGAGAAACCCGTGATGGCAAGCTGTTGGCCTCGACCTACGAGACCCTCGCCTTCGCCAGGGAAATCGGCGCCGAGCCGGTGATGTTTCTGGTCGGCAGCGACAGCGCTCTGCCGCACTTTGACGGGCGGCTCCATTTGGCCGACGCGGCCCGGTATGGCGAGTACAATCCGGGGGTGCACAAGGCCCTGCTGCTCGATGTGATCGCCCGGGAAAACCCGCAGCTGATCGTCTTTTCCCACTCCTCCTACGGCTGGGACCTGGCGCCACGGCTGTCGGTCGCCCTCAAGGCGGCCCAGGTCTCCGAGGTGGTGTCGGTGGTCGACGGGGCGCTGGTGGTGCCGGCCTGCAACGCCAAATTGCGCCGGCAGGTGCGGGCGAGCAGTGCGCTGACCGTGGTGACGCTGCAGGCGGGGGCCTTTGGCCTCGCTGCGGAGCCGACTGGCACCCCGACGGTGGAGCAGGTCGAGAGCGCCGCCGCCGAGAAGATCGAGTTTCTCGGCTACGAAGCGACCGAGAAGGGGGCCGTCGACCTGAGCCGGGCCGAGGTGATCGTCAGCGCCGGTCGCGGCATCGGCAAACCGGAGAACATGGCGATGATCAAGGATCTCGCCGCCGCGCTGCACGGCGAATTCGGCGCCAGCCGGCCGGTGGTCGACGCCGGCTGGGTGGAGCACAACCGGCAGGTCGGCAGCACCGGGCAGACGGTGGCGCCGAAGCTCTACCTCGCCTGTGGCATCTCCGGCGCGATCCAGCATCTGGCGGGGATGAAGAAATCGGAGTTCGTCGTCGCCATCAACACCGACAAGGAGGCGCCCATCGGCGAGGTTGCCGACGTTCTGGTGGTGGCCGATGTCAAGCAGCTGGTGCCGGCCTTGATCGCCAAGATCAAAGCCTTATAAGCGGGACTTTTCAGCCCCATTCCTCTTTTGATTGCGCAGGCGGGAGTCAACCATGAACATCCATGAGTATCAGGCGAAGGAGATCTTGCGGAAATACGGGGTGAGCGTCCCGGACGGCCACGTCGCCTACAACAGTGCCATCGCCCGCGACTGGGCCAAGCGGCTGGGGGACGGTCCCTGGGTGGTCAAAGCCCAGATTCACGCCGGTGGCCGCGGCAAGGGGGGCGGGGTGAAGCTGGCCCGGACCCCGGACGAGGTCCGCAACATCGCCCGCGAGATGATCGGCATGACCCTGATCACCCATCAGACCGGGCCGGAAGGGAAACTGGTCAAGCGGGTGCTGATCGAGAAGGGGTGCAATATCGCCCGCGAGCTCTACATCAGCCTGGTGGTCGATCGCAATACCTCCAAGGTGACCATCATGGCCTCCACCGAGGGGGGGATGGACATCGAGGAAGTCGCCGAGCGGAGCCCGGAGAAGATCCTGCGCGAGGCGATCGATCCGTTGATCGGCCTGGCCCCTTCCCAGTGCCGCAAGCTCGCCTTCAAGCTCGGCTTGCAGGGGAAGCAGGTAGGGCAGGCGGTTACTTTGCTGCAGGGGCTGTATCAAGCCTTTATCGGCTCCGACTGCTCCCAGCTCGAAATCAACCCTCTGGTGGTCACCGGCGAAGGGGAGCTGATGGCCCTCGATGCCAAATTCAACTTCGACGACAACGCGCTGTTCCGGCATCGGCTGATTCGCGACATGCGCGACTACGACGAGGAGGATCCCAACGAGATCGAGGCCTCCCAGTACGAGCTCTCCTATATCTCCCTCGAGGGGAACATCGGCTGCCTGGTCAACGGCGCCGGGCTGGCCATGGCGACCATGGACATCATCAAGCATTGCGGCGGCGAGCCGGCCAACTTCCTGGATGTCGGTGGGGGAGCGACCATCGAGCGGGTGACCGAGGCGTTCAAACTCATCCTCTCCGACCACAAGGTCAAGGGGATCCTGGTCAACATTTTCGGCGGCATCATGAAGTGCGACGTGATCGCGACCGGGGTCATCGAAGCGGCCAAGCAGGTCGGCCTCAAGGTGCCGCTGGTGGTGCGCCTGGAAGGGACCAACGTAGAGAAGGGGAAGCAGATGCTGGCCGAGAGCGGGCTGAACATCGTTGCCGCCGACAGCATGGCCGATGGGGCCGAGAAGATCGTCCGAGCCGTCAGCGACCTGGGCTAAAATCCTGGCAACCTCACGCAGCGACGCGACGTCTCCACGGCGTTGCGCCGTTGCGTGAGATCATTGGTTGGCCTTTCGCTTTTTTTGAGGGAGATATATTCCATGAGCATCCTGGTCGATAAGAACACCAAAGTCATCACCCAGGGGATCACCGGCGCCACCGGCCTTTTCCATGCCCAAGGGGCGCGGGCCTACAATACCCTGATGGTCGGCGGAGTGACTCCCGGCAAGGGGGGGACGGTCATCGACGGCTTTCCGGTTTACGACACCGTCGAGCAGGCGGTTCTGGCCACCGGCGCCACCGCCTCGGTTATCTACGTGCCGCCGATCGGCGCCGCCGACGCCATCATCGAGGCGGTCGACGCCGGCATCGAACTGATCTGCTGCATCACCGAAGGGGTGCCGGTCCTCGACATGGTCAAGGTCAAGCACTACATGCAAGGGAAAAAGTGCCGGCTGATCGGCCCCAACTGCCCCGGCATCATCACCCCCGGCGCCTGCAAGATCGGGATCATGCCGGCCTACATCCACAAACCCGGGCCGGTCGGCATCGTCTCGCGCAGCGGCACCCTGACCTACGAAGCGGTCTGGCAGCTGACCACCCGCGGTATCGGCCAGTCGACCTGCGTCGGCATCGGCGGCGATCCGGTCAACGGCACCAGCTTTACCGACTGCCTGGAGCTGTTCGAAAAGGATCCGCAGACCGAGGCGGTGATCATGATCGGCGAGATCGGCGGCAATGCCGAGGAAGAGGCGGCCCGCTTCGTCCGGGACCAGATGACCAAGCCGGTGGCCGCCTTCATCGCCGGACGCACCGCCCCCCCTGGCAAGCGGATGGGTCACGCCGGAGCGATCATCTCCGGCGGCAAGGGGACGGCGGCCGAAAAGGTGGCGGTGCTCGAAGCCTGTGGCATCTCGGTAGCCGCCAGCCCGGCGGAGATGGCCGAGGCGCTGCTGAGGATCTACCAGCCTGCCGGACTGAACCAGGCTCTTGGCTACTGACCCAGGGAGAACGCCATGCTTCCGAGTTTCAAGACCATCCTGTACTCGACCGACCTTTCCGAAAACACCCGGCCCGCCTTTCGCCATGCGGTCAGTCTGGCCCGGCGCTTCCAGGCAAAGGTCCATATCCTCCACATCATTCCCGACTTTGACGCGGTTCACCAAGGGTATAT
>JACZKF010000338.1 GCA_014860175.1 Desulfuromonadales bacterium
TTTCGGACCGGCCTGGGTGAAATCGAAATCATCACCGGAGACGATGTATTTCTTGAAATTCTCGATGAACATTCCGGCCAGCTTGTTGGCGGTGGCGTCGAACTTCTCCTTGTCCGCCCAGGCGTTGCGGGGGTTGAGGACGGTGCTGTCGACCCCCGGGAGACTCTTGGGAATGTTCATCCGGAACCAACGGGTCTGATCGAATTCCGCCTCATTGATGCTGCCGTCGAGGATGGCGTTGATGCAGGCACGGGTCGCCTTGATGCTCATGCGCTTGCCGACCCCGTAACCGCCGCCAGTCCAGCCGGTATTGACCAGATAGGCATTGACGCCATGCTTCTCCATCTTCTCGCCGAGCAGTTTGGCGTAGGCGGTCGGATGCAGGGGGAGGAACGCTTCGCCGAAAGCGGCCGAGAAGGTCGCCTGGGGCTCGGTGACGCCGCGCTCGGTACCGGCCACCTTGGCGGTGTAACCGGAGAGGAAATAGTACATCGCCTGCTCCTTCGTCAGCTTGGAGACAGGGGGGAGCACACCGAAGGCGTCGCAGGTCAGGAAGATGATATTCTTCGGGTGGCCGGCCTTGAGGGTCGGCTCGTGATTGTCGATGTGATCGATGGGATACGAGACACGGGTGTTCTCGGTCTTGGAGCGGTCATCGAAATCGATCACCCCCTCCTCGTCGGACACCACGTTTTCAAGCAGCGCGTGACGGCGAATGGCGGCGTAGATCTCCGGTTCGCTTTCGGCCGAGAGATTGATGCACTTGGCGTAGCACCCCCCTTCGAAGTTGAAGATCCCGTCGTCGTCCCAGCCGTGCTCGTCGTCGCCGATGAGCTTGCGCTTGGCATCGGTTGAGAGAGTCGTCTTTCCCGTGCCGGAGAGACCGAAAAAGAGGCAGACGTCTCCGTCCTTTCCGACATTGGCGCTGCAGTGCATGGAGAGAACCCCCTGAAGCGGCAGCCAATAGTTCATCATGGTGAAGATCCCCTTCTTCATCTCCCCGCCGTACCAGGTGCCACCGATGATGGCGACATTCTGCTCGATGTTGAAGATGATGAAGACCTCCGAGTTCAGGCCGTGGCGCTCCCAGCTGCGGTTCGGCAAGTTGCTGGCGTTGTAGACGGTGAAGGCGGGAGTGAAGTTCTCCAGCTCCTGCGGCTGCGGCCGGATGAACATGTTGCGGACGAAGTGCGACTGCCAGGCGAACTCGGTGATGAAGCGCACCGGCCGGCGCGTCTTTTCGTTGGCGCCGCAGAAGCCGTCGGTCACGTAAAGGTCCTTGCCGTCGAGATACTCCAGCACTTCGGCATGCAGCTCATCGAAGATCTCGGGGGCCACCGCCTGGTTGTGCTTCCCCCAGGCGATCTGCTGAAAGGAGGGGAGCTGATGGACGAAATATTTGTCCTTGGGCGAGCGGCCGGTGAATTTGCCGGTATCAACCATCATCGTGCCATTGGCAGCCAGCCGCCCCTCCCGGTTTTTTACCTCGTGGTCGAACAGCTCCTCGTAACCGAGATTGTGGAAGGCCTTGCCGACCTGCTTCAGCTTCTGGACATCTGCCTGAATCATGATGTTCACCCCTGGCGAGTAGAAATAGGGTAGTCGCGCGGGCGACCACCAATTAACCTATTCGATATTTGGTAAATTTTCAGTCAAAGAAATATCCGAGGATGGGTCTGAGATTTTTCTTAGCAAATTTACCACAAATAAAAAAGAAAATCTTTTTTCCATTCCCAATAAAAAGTTCCCCTCCCCAGCCGGGATCCGCAAACGCATCCCGGACGAGGGGTCGAGACGGCAGATAGCGCATCTATTCTGATTGGAATGCCGACTCTTTTTATGTATAGTGAATTTTTTTAATTTACCCTCAATCCCTTCCGCCAGCTCTTGCCTGCAGCTCCAGCCGTACCCGCGGCCGGTCTGACCAGGGCAACCCGGCCACTTCTCCCGGTCGGGCTGCGCAAGGGTGTGTCGGCTGCTCCCGGCCGCAAGAGCATTCGCAGATTTTTTTGGATGAGATCACAGGACAGAGGAGGCAACACCGATGAGCTACGAGGTTCCCAAAAACGACAAACTATTGAAATGGGTGGAGCAGGTGGCTTCCCTCTGTGAACCTGAGCGCATCCACTGGTGTGACGGGTCGCAGCAGGAATACGATGAGCTCTGCTCTTTGCTGGTGCAGACCGGCACCTTTCGCAAACTCGACGACCAGAAGCGCCCCAACAGTTATCTGGCCTGGTCTGATCCGATCGACGTGGCGCGGGTGGAAGACCGGACCTTCATCTGCAGCCTGGCCAAGACCGATGCCGGCCCGACCAATAACTGGATGCACCCGAAGCAGATGAAGGAGAAGCTCAACGGGCTGTTCAAGGGGTGCATGCGGGGGCGCACCATGTATATCATCCCCTTCAGCATGGGGCCTCTCGGCTCCCCCATCGCCAAGATCGGGGTAGAGATCTCCGACTCCCCTTATGTGGTGGTCAACATGCGGATCATGACCCGCATGGGGAGTGCGGTCCTCGACGTTCTCGGCAACGGCGACTTCATCCCCTGCCTGCACTCGGTCGGCATGCCGCTGGCGCCGGGGCAGCCGGATGTCGCCTGGCCATGCAATTCGGAGAAGTATATCGTCCACTTCCCCGAGGAGCGGGCCATCTGGTCGTTTGGCAGCGGCTACGGCGGCAACGCCCTGCTCGGCAAGAAATGCCTGGCTCTGCGCATCGCCTCCAAGATCGCCAAGGACGAAGGGTGGCTGGCCGAGCACATGCTGATTCTCGGGGTCGAGTCGCCCCATGGGGAGAAGACCTACGTCGCCGCCGCCTTCCCCAGCGCCTGCGGCAAGACCAACTTCGCCATGCTGGTCCCCCCCCCCTCTTTCGTCGAAAACGGCTGGAAGATCACCACCATCGGCGACGACATCGCCTGGATCAAGCCGGGTGCCGACGGCAAGCCCTACGCCATCAACCCGGAATACGGCTACTTCGGTGTCGCCCCCGGCACCAATGTCGAAACCAACCCCAACGCCATGGCTTCCTGCGCAAGCAATACCATCTTCACCAATGTCGCCCTGACCCCGGACGGCGATGTCTGGTGGGAAGGGATGACCAAGGAAGCGCCACCGGCGCTGACCGACTGGCAGGGGAACGCCTGGACCCCCGGCTGCGGCCGGCCGGCCGCTCACCCCAACGCCCGCTTCACCGCCCCGGCCAGCCAGTGCCCCTCCATCGACCCCGACTGGGAAAACCCCAAGGGGGTACCGATCAGCGCCTTCATCTTCGGTGGCCGGCGCAAGAACACCATCCCGCTGGTCTACCAGTCGTTCAACTGGAACTTCGGGGTTTACCTGGCCGCCACCCTCGGCTCCGAGACGACCGCCGCCGCTGTCGGTGCCACCGGCAACGTGCGCCGCGACCCCTTTGCCATGCTCCCCTTTTGCGGCTATCACATGGCCGACTACTTCGCCCACTGGCTGCAGTTCGGCCGCTCGATTCCTCGGCCGCCGCGGATCTTCAGTGTCAACTGGTTCCTCAAGGACAAAGACGGCAAGTTCCTCTGGCCCGGCTACGGGGAGAACATGCGCGTCCTCAAATGGATCGTCGACCGGGTGCAGGGGCGCACCGGCGCCGTCGAAAGCCCCCTGGGGTGGATGCCGCGCTACAAGGATATGGACTGGACCGGTCTCAATGTGACGCAGGAGCAGTTCCACGACCTCACCTCCGTCGACCGCGACGTCTGGCAGGACGAGATCCTTTCCCACGAGGAACTGTTCGTCAAACTCTTCGACCGGATGCCCAAAGAGTTCCTGCACATGCGTGAGCTGATCACCTCCAGTCTCTGGCGTTCGCCCGAGCATTGGGAGCAGATCGGCGATGTGCATCCCGAGGGGTGGAACGAGTAGCCTTTCGAGCAGCCATCCCCCTTGCCAGAAAAAGCCCGGGCGGCGAACCGTTTTTACGGTTGCCGCCCGGGCTTTTAGGTCTCTGCAAAGGGCGGAAGACGGGCCAGCGGGCGCTCCCTTGCACCGGCAGGCAGGGTGTTATACTGAGCATATACCTGAGGAAGCAACAACTTGCCGAAAGGGAGAGGTTATGCCCAGGAAACGAGATCAGGTTCTGGATCACAGTGGCCCCAAATTCGCTTTTGACTCCGACAGTTCACGGGAGCGCAACCGCCGCAATATCGACCCGTATGTTCCGGAGGCGGGGCTCCCCGAGCCGGCCGTCTGCATTGTCTGTCATGCCATCTACCGCAACCGGCGCTGGTACCTGAAAGAAAAGGAGTATGTCGCGATCCGCGAAGTCGAGGAGGTCAACGAAGTCACCTGCCCGGCCTGCCAGAAAATACAGCAGCATTACCCCGAAGGGGTGGTGACCCTGCGCGGCGGCTATCTGTGGCAGCACGAAGAGGAGATCCTCAATATCCTGCGCAATATCGAGAACACCGCCATGGCCAAAAATCCGCTGCAGCGAATCATGAAGATCCAGCCGGAAGGGGACAGCCTGGTCATCGAAACGACGGAGGAGAAGCTGGCTGAACACATCGGCCGGGCCTTGCACAAGGCTCACCAGGGGGATCTGAATATTGACTGGAGCGACAACCATTCCCTCTGCCGGGTGACCTGGGAGCGCGAGGCCTGAGTGGGGAGCTTCCGGGTGATCGAGCATACCGCCGACATGGGGATTGAGGTGAGCGCCGACAGCCAGGCGGAACTGTTCATCCAGGCCGCCCGCGGGCTGCGGGAGATCCTCTCGGCGAGCGAGGCGGTCCCCCGGGAAGAGCGGAAGGTTCAGGTCACGGGGGGGGATGCCGCCGAACTGCTGGTGAAATGGCTCAACGAGATCCTCTTTCTCTTTGAGACCGATGGGTTTTTCCCCATCGAGTTTGCGGTCGAGGAGATCACCGAGGAGTACCATCTGCGAGGGCGGATCAAGGGCGAGCCGTTCGACCCGGAGCGGCACAGCATCGAGCGGGAGATCAAATCGGTGACCTACCATCAGCTGCGGGTCGAAAAACAGGACGGCCTCTGGCACGCCCGCATCTTCGTCGACCTTTAGAAAGGGCACGGCATGGCAGTAAAAATTGAGCGGGCCGGCCCCAATCGCTGGCGAATTCCCCGGGAAGGGAAGATGCGCACCGAGGGGCTGGTCTTCGCCAGCGAAAAGATGATCGAGGCGATTCGCAACGAAAACGCCCTGGAGCAGGTGGCCAATGTCGCCACCTTGCCGGGGATCGTCGGCCCCTCCATCGCCATGCCGGATATCCACTGGGGGTACGGCTTCCCCATCGGCGGGGTGGCCGCTTTCGACCCGGACGAGGGGATCGTCTCCCCCGGCGGGGTCGGCTACGACATCAACTGCGGGGTACGGCTGCTGCGCACCGCCCTGACCGAAGGGGAGGTCCGGCCGCGGCTCAAGGAGCTGGCCGACGCCCTGTTTCGCAATGTCCCCTCGGGGATCGGTTCCCATCGCCGCGATCTGCGCCTCTCTCTGCCCCAGCATCAGCAGGTCATGGTGCAGGGGGCCCGCTGGGCGGTGGAGCAGGGGTTCGGCACCGCCGGCGATCTTCGGCACATCGAGGAAGGGGGGGCGATCGCCGGCGCCGACCCGGAGGTGATCTCCGACCGGGCCATCGAACGGGGGCGGGCGCAGCTCGGCACCCTCGGTTCGGGAAATCATTTCCTCGAAGTGCAGATGGTGGAGCAGATCGGCGATGAACAGGCGGCCCGCGTTCTCGGCCTCTTCCCCGGCCAGGTGACGGTGACCATCCACACCGGCAGCCGCGGTTTCGGCTACCAGATCTGCGACGACTACATTCGGGTGATGCGGCAGGCGAGCCGCAAATACGGCATCGAGCTCCCCGATCCGCAACTGTGCAGCGCCCCGCTGAGCAGCCCGGAGGGGAAGGAATACCTGGCGGCGATGGCCTGCGCCGCCAACTTCGCCTTCGCCAACCGCCAGCTGATCACCCATTGGGTGCGCGAGTCGTTTGAACAGATTTTGGGGCGGGGGCCGGCCGACCTGCGGATGTCGCTTATCTACGATGTCTGCCACAACATTGCCAAATACGAGAACCATGTCTACCAGGGGAAACAGCGTCGTCTCTGCGTGCACCGCAAGGGGGCGACCCGGGCGTTCCCCCCTGGCCACCCGGAGACCCCGGAGGACTACCGCGAGGTCGGCCAGCCGGTGCTGATCCCCGGCGACATGGGGCGCTACTCCTACGTGCTGGTCGGGACCGCCGGCGCCTACGCCGAGACCTTCGGCTCCACCTGCCACGGGGCGGGCCGGGTTCTCTCCCGCCACGCCGCCAAGAAGGTGGCCCGGGGGCAGAACATCATCGCCGACCTGGCCGCCCGCGGCATCCTGGTGCGGGCCGCCGGCATGGGGACGGTCGCCGAGGAGATCTCGGAGGCGTATAAGGATGTGATGGAAGTGGTCGATGTGGTGGAGGCGGCCGGCATCGGCAAGATCGTCGCCCGCCTGCGGCCGATGGCGGTCATCAAGGGGTAAGAGAAAAACATTCAAAACTGAGGTTTCTATGCGCATTTTTTTGACAGGGGGTACCGG
>JACZKF010000339.1 GCA_014860175.1 Desulfuromonadales bacterium
GAACAGTGCCGGCAGCGCAGACCAGGCGGCAACGACGACCTCCTTGAACGGAGTCGTTGGGTCGCGGGGACAATTGCGAGCGGCAGCAACGGTGGTCATGTACACCATCAAAGCCGCACCCAGGAGGAGGCCGGGAAGCACACCGCCCAGAAAAAGTGCCCCGATGGAGACATTGGCTGTGACCCCGTAAATAATGAATGGGATGCTGGGCGGGATGATGGGCCCCATGCACGCGGCGGTACAGGTCAGCGCTGCGCCCACGTCTTCGTCGTATCCCGCCTTCTTCATGGCCGGAATCATGACCACGCCGACGGCTACCGCGGTGGCCACCGCCGCCCCGGAGATCGCCGCGAAGATGGCGCAGGTGAGGATCGTGGCATGCCCCAGCCCGCCGCGGATATGGCCCAGCAGCAGGCGGGCGAAACGGATGAGGTCCGGGGTGATGCCCCCCTCGTTCATGAGATTCCCGGCCAGCATGAACAGCGGCACGGCGAGGAGGGGAAAGGTCGCCAGCCCCCCGAAGATGGTCTGGACCAGCGTCGTGATGGGCATGTTGCCGCTGAACATGGCGTAGGCAAGCGAACAGCCGCCCAGGGCAACGATGACGGGAGCCGAGACGGCCAGCAGCCCGACAAAAGAGATCAAAAAGACGATCATCGGCCCGCTCCTTTCGTTCGCAGGCCGATGAAGCCCATGAATTCCTCCAGCGTGAGAAAAAACATGATGAAGAAACCGGTCGGCAGTGCGGCGTAGGGGACGCTCATCACCATGCCGATGGCGGGCGAGGTCTGATTCGCGTTATAGACGGTTTGAAAGAGACCGTAGCCGAACAGCGCGCCGAAAAAAAACAGCGCATAGAGATAGCCGGCAAATTTGAGCGCCTTGGCCACAGCCGGAGGGACCGCATCCACCACGACGGTTACGCTGATCGCGTAGCCTTTTTTCAAGCCGACGGCGCCGCCCAGCATCGAGGCCCAGACGAGCGAATAGGTCGAAACCTCACCCGACCAGATGGTCATTTTCTGGAATACGTAGCGACCGATCACCTCGTAGGGAATGACGAGAGCGATGACGAGGATGAACAGCATCGTCCCCCAGCTTCCGATCGCCACGAGAAACTCGTTGAACCTCTGCAGCGCGCGCATGACACAGCTCCCGGGGAAAAAAACGGGCGCCCGGCCGGTTACTTTGCGTTCGCGATGGCGTCGATCTGGGCCTTCGTGAACTGGCCGCTGAATTCGCCGTACACGGGCGCCATTGCCCTTCTGAAGCCGGCGCGATCCACGTCGCGCGTGACGGTGACGCCCTGCTTCGCTACTTCCTTCAGTTTCGCCTCTTCTTCATCGCGGTTGATCTTGCGCTGGAACTTGGCCACTTCCATCCCGGTCTTCAGGAAGAGGTCCCTGTCTTTCTTGGGCATGGAATCAAAGGTTTTTTTGCTCATGATGAGCAGGGCCGGAGAATAGACATGGGCGGTGAGAGAAAAATACTTCTGGCCGGCATCCCACAGCTTATTGCTGTAGACAACGGCAATCGGGTTTTCCTGGCCGTCGATCACCCGCTGCTGCAAGGCCGTGAACACCTCACCCCAGGACATGGGCGTTGGATTGAACCCTGCGGCCTTCCAGGCCGCCAGGTGCACCTTGTTTTCCATTGTCCGGATCTTGAGTCCCTTTCCGTCCTCGACCTTCTCGACCGCCCGCCGGGAATTCGTCAGGTGCCGGAACCCGTTTTCCCAGAAGGCCAGGGCC
>JACZKF010000340.1 GCA_014860175.1 Desulfuromonadales bacterium
GGGGGATGACGCGGGTGGCGGGATGAATCCGGGCGGCACGGGTCTGCAGTTGGAGCAGAGCCTGGCCGCTCAGAGTGCAGCGATCGCCGGAAGTGACCGCTTGCAGGATCAAGGGGACCTCTGGAGCTTCCTCCTGCAGCAAGCGGGCGGCCGTCTCCACTTCTTCCAGCGGCGTCTCTTCCCCGACCACCGCCTTGACCTGACAGTTGACCTGCCGGGCCAGGCGCAGAAACTGCCGGTGCAACGCCCAAGGGGCGGCAACGCCGGTCATCGAGGGGAGTTTCAGGTCCATGGCGATATAGTCGAGATGGGGGAGTAGCGGCTCGAGAGCTGCCGGCAGCGTTCCGTTAGTCTCCAGGTAGATCGGCCACAGGGAGCGCAGGGACGGCAGCCATTCACCGAGAACCTCCCCTTGTGTCAGCGGTTCACCGCCGGTCAGACTGAGGCTGTGATGCACCCCGGGCATGAGCTGCTCCCACTGATGGAGAATCGAGGTGAGGGTCTCCAGGGCTACCGGGTTGGGGAGACTGCGGAAGAGGCCGGAGCCGGGAGCATCCTCGATCCGGCAGTCGGGCTGCGGCTGAAAGGGGGTATCGCAGTAGGCGCAGTCCAGATTGCAGCCGGCCAGGCGCACGAAGACCTGCCGGCAGCCGACCAGCACCCCCTCCCCCTGGATGGAGGAGAAGACCTCGATGAATTCCCCCTCAGTCCTGGGTGTAACTGGCGCAGGCACAATCGGACTCCCAGACATTGACTTTCTCCACCCGGACGTTGTCATCGTTGAGACGCTCCTGCAGTTTATCGAACAGGAACCGGGCGAGATGTTCCGACGACGGGCTGAGCTGGTCGAAAGGGGGGATGTTGTTGAGGTACTTGTGGTCGAGCAGGTCGAGCACCTCCTTGGTCTCCCGCTTGAGAATCTTGAAATCAATGCCCAGCCCGGATTTGTTGAGCTCCCGGGCGGCAACGGTCACCTCCACCTTCCAGTTGTGGCCGTGCAGGTTCTCGCAGTCCCCTTGGTAATGCCGCAGATTGTGGGCGGCAGCGAAATGAGAATGGACCGTCAAATGATACATCGTATTTAGTCCTTGCGTGGGAATTCGATCAGATTGTCGATGGTTTCAGGGTCGACCTGCGGCCCTGGAATACGGTACTCCTCGTCTGCCCAGCGCCCCAGGTCGACCGTGCGACATCTATCGGAGCAGAACGGCCGATGGGGGTTCCCCTCCCAGGGGGTGCGGGTGCGGCATCGCGGGCAGGCGACGAGAAGGGGTTGATGATCTGCCATGATCTGGGACCTTCCTTTTCTTTTCTTTCTTTGTAGCACACCAGGGGGTCTGGCTCCAAGAGGATGTCATTGCCAGGGGCAAGAAAGGGGGGTGCGAGGCCGCGCTGCGGGAGGGTTCAGGGGAAGATGGTCGCCAGCCGATCGATCGCCCCCTGAAGATCGGCATACTCCAGGGTGTAACACCGACACCCTTCGACCAGAGCGATCATCGCTTCGACATCGGCGACCTCCAACGGTCGGTCGGAAGAGCCGGCCTGGCAAAGGGTCTGCAAAGCGGAACTCTTCGCCATCGCCAGCAGCTCTACCCCCGCTGTTGCCGGGCGGTAGCGGGGGAAAATGATCGCTTCGATGGGCGCTCCGGGACGGTCGCTGCCGGCCGAGCTGCCGTCAGGCGGGGGGAGATAGCGCACCAGTTGGCCGTCGGCCCGTAGATGGACCGGGTAGTCGGTCAACCCCGGATAATATTCCTCCAGCACCGGGACCGAACCCGGTTTGATGCTCATCGGCAGCGCCACGGGACACAACCGCAGGTCGCTGCGGTCGACGGCCGCCAGTTCATCCGAGTAGAAGAGGTAGCCTTGTGTCGCCAGTGCCGCCGCCAGAGTCGTCTTGCCGCCACCGGTCTCGGCGGGAAAGAGGATCGCCCTTTCACCCCGGCCGAGGGCGGCGGCGTGAAAGAGAAGCTTGTCGGCCAGCAGTTCACTGCTTCGGATGAAGAGAATGGTCATCAGCTGGGGGACGATCTCGTTGCGGAGCGCGCCGGTGACCAGAAGAGAACCATTGACCAGGATATCCCAGGAATCGGCTGCTGGCGAAGTGGCCGCTACCGCCAATCGGGTAGTGACCGGCGACTGGCCGGCCACCCCAAGGTGGGACACCAGCCTGGCGAACTCCGCCCCTGCCAAGAGATCCTGGCAGAGGAATTCGACCACCTGACCGGGGGCCTGGAACAGGGTCGTGACCGCCCATCCGCCCGGACCGGCCGGAGCACGTGAGTCGGCTTCCAGCCAGACAAACGGCTGGTCGACCGTGGCCGGCTCGACCTCCGCGGCGGAGAACAGCCCTTCCTTTGTGAAAGCTTCCAGGGTGAGGGTGACATCGCGCAGCGCGGTTGTCTGGTCGATGGCAAAGCGGGCAGCCACCCGGCTGGCTAATCCCTCCAGATTGTCACCGGGGTCGAGCAGGCACCAGATGAAGGCGGAAGGGGCGTTCAGCACCCAGAGACGGCGTCCGCCAGGACGGAACAGAACTCCCCCGTCGGCAAAGGGAACAAAGTGAACAAAAGGGGTGATGGTGACGACCGAGGCCTGGGATTTGGCCGCAGCCTCAGTCATCTCCATCACCCCTGCTAAGGATTGGCTCACCTTACTGCCGAGGCCCCAGGGGTGCCTTGGCAGGGGCTTTGCCAGTGCTGGTGATCCGGCCTTTGCCGGAGTTCCATGACTTGGCGGCGCTTGCTTTCTCCACCAGCATGGAAAGGATGACGGGAGTGGCATAGGCCGCATAGGCGCTATTACGCAGGAAATCCCGCCTCTTCTGATCGGCAATGGGTGGCTTTTGTTCGCTCATAGGCTCTCCTGGTACAGGGTTGACGTTCAGCGCACCTGACTGTTATTGGCGCCTTTTAACATCGGAGCGGGTACTGTCAAGGAAAAGGCGTATTTATTCCTCCGGAACAAAATCATTTTTGGCAAATTTCATGAGGCGGGCAGCACGGTTCCGGGCGCCCCACCATTGCCGAAGATAGTAAAAGCGCCGGGGAAGAGCGGTCCATCCTCGTCCGTAACAAGGGTTGCGCCAGAGCCAGCCGGGCAGATGACTCAGGTAGAAGGCGCGGATCAGAACCGATTTCACTTTCTCCCCCTGGCGGAACCGGGTATCGGAGAGGGCGGGGGCATTGCCTCCAGCCACGATTCGGGCGATGGCTAGCCGGCTCCGCCAGTCGGCGTCCCCCTCCCCTCCTCCCATCAACTGCCTGGCCAATTGACGAAACACCTGAAACTCGTGGTCGGCTCCCGTCTCGGTGCCGACAGCAAGCCACCGATGGTGCTGAATCTCCGAAGAGTATCGCACCCCCAGGGCACTGAACTCGGCCAGAGCCGCCAAGGGGAGACTCGACTGGATGAATTCGCGCATCGGCAACAGGGCATGGAAGGTGGCGTGCAGCAGGCGGCTGGTCGGATCGGGGATAAAGGTACTCTGGCCGACGAAGTCGATCGGCACTTTGCCCGCCCAGAAGAGGGAAGCCGGCAAGCCACGCCCCGCTTGGCCGCGGGAGGGGCGATGGTGAATTTCGATCACCACCGGCGTCCCTGGCAGAAAGAGGCGTGGCAGATGGTGGCGTCGATAGTCGGGGGAGACAGGAAAGTCGCCGGCCGGTGCTTCCGTGGCGGTCACGTAGCCCCATTGCCCGACCAGCTCGCGCCAGAGGCGCTCGGTTCCTGGGGGCTCTACCAGGAGGTCGAGATCCCCCAGCATCCGCGCCCCCGGATCCCGGTACAGGTCATCGGCCAGGCTCGCCGCCCCTTTCAGCAGGAGGCAGGAAATTCCAAGACCGTCAGCCACTTGCAGAATACATCTTAAAGCGTTACGAAAGGCGTCATTGCGCTCGCAGTTGGCTTCGTGCAGGCAGTGGAGGAACTCGCGCAGCTCCGGTGGCAGATGGGACAGGAGACGATGCTGGCGCAGTCGTACATACAGCAGCGGAGTGCAGAAATGGAGGTTGACCAGGGTCAGGATCTCGCCCCAGTCGATTCGGTCCAAGCCGATGGCCTGGCGCAGGGCAGCGGTGGTTTCAGCGCTCAGGTGGGGGGCAAGGAGAAGCGCGCTCAGAGCGTACGGATTTCGCCGGAAACGCCGCGGCAACTCCACGGCTTCAGGGTGATCCGCAACAGCCGTCCGTGGTTCACTCAACATTTCTCCCCCTGGCTCGCCCCCGCGTGAATGCTACTAACAATAGCAGCTGCGGACGCTTGAGCAAGGCGACATCTGGGCAGAGCCACCTTGACCGGTGTCCCTGGCTGTGGCCTCCGGCGCAAGCGCTCGACACCCGGGTGGATTTCCAGCCTGGAGGAGAGGTAAAATAAGCGCTCAATCAACTCACTCGAAAACGAGAGGATATATATTTTGGGACGCTATCTGGGGCCGGTCTGCAGACTGTGCCGAAGAGAAGGAATGTGCCTTTCCCTCAAGGGGAAGAGATCTCTGACGGGGAAATGCGGCATCGTGCGCATCACCCTGCCACCGGGACAACACGGCCAACGGCGGATAAAGATGACCCCCTATGGCCGGCAACTCAGGGAAAAACAGCGGATGAAGCGGGTCTACGGCATGCTGGAAGGACAATTCCGGCAGACCTTCGGCCGGGCCGAGCGGATGAAAGGGGTGACCGGCGAGAACCTGCTGGCGTTGCTGGAGCGCCGCCTCGACCGCATCGTTTACCGCCTGGGGTTCGCCGCCACCCAGGCCGAGGCCCGGCAGCTGGTCACCCACGGTCATATCGTCGTCAACGGCGGGAAGCTCGACCGCCCGTCGGCCGTGCTGCGGCCGGGGGCTGTAGTCGAGGTCCGGGAGAAGAGCCGGGGGCTCGAACGGATCAACGAAGCCCTGGATGACGCCCTCAGGCAAGGGATCCGGTCGTGGGTGGAACTCGACCGGGGCGCCTATCGGGGGACGCTGAAGAGCCTGCCCGAACGGCAGGAACTGACCACTCCCTCCTTCGAAGAGCACCTGGTAGTCGAACACTATTCCAAATAACCTTGGACCCTAGCGGCAAAAGCCCCGTCCGGTCCGCCGGGCGGGGTTCGGCCGATGCCGCGGCTTGCTATTCTGTCGCATTCCCCTGCTGCAGCAACGGATAAACGCCTTGACCTCTTCCGACGACCGTTCGATGTCCTACCAGGTGGCTGTGCGAGCCTTGTGTGAATTTACTGCCAAGGCCGGTGATCTCGACCTGCGCTTCACCCCCTCCCCTACCGCCCAGGAAGGGGTAGCCGGTCACGTCGTGGTGGCCTCCCGGCGCGGCGCCGGCTACCAGGCCGAACTGGCACTGAGCGGCGGCTACCGGGGGCTGCTGGTGCGGGGGCGGGCCGATGGCTACGACCCGGCGCTGAATCGGCTCGAAGAGGTAAAAACCTATCGGGGCGATCTGAGCCGGATGCCGGACAACCATCGCCAGCTGCATTGGGCCCAGGCGAAGATCTACGGCTGGCTGCAGTGCCAAGCGCTTGGCCTGGCGGAGATCCGCCTGGCGCTGGTCTATTACGACATCCTCAGCCAGCAGGAGACCGTCTTTACCGAATCGTTCCCGGCGCCGGCTCTGCGGCAGTTTTTCGAAGAGCAGTGCGAGCGCTTCCTCGCCTGGGCGAAGCAGGAGGTCACCCACCGTACGGCCCGGGATCAGGCGCTCCTCGCCTTGCCGTTCCCCTACCCGTCCTTCCGGACCGGCCAGCGCCCCCTGGCCGAAGCGGTCTACAAAACCGTCACGGCCGGCCGCTGCCTGCTGGCGGAAGCCCCCACCGGCATCGGCAAAACCATCGGCACCCTGTTCCCGATGTTCAAGGCCCTGCCCGGGCAGCAGCTGGACAAGATCTTCTTCCTGGCGGCCAAGACCCCCGGTCGCACCCTGGCGCTGGAGGCGGCCCGGCAGATCGAGGAGAGTGCCCCGGGGTTGACTCTGCGGGTGCTGGAACTGGTCGCCCGGGATAAAGCCTGCGAGCACCCGGACCTGGCCTGCCATGGCGAATCGTGCCCGCTGGCGAGCGGTTTCTACGACCGCTTGCCGGCGGCGCGGCAAGCCGCCCTGAATGGCGCTCTCCTCGACCAGAGCACCGTGCAGGCGGTGGCGCGGGAGCACCAGCTCTGTCCCTACTACCTCAGTCAGGAACTGGCCCGCTGGGCCGACCTGGTAGTCGGTGACTACAACTACTATTTCGACCTCACCGCCCTGCTCTACTCCTTCACCGTCGCCAACCAGTGGCGAGTTGGGGTGCTGGTGGACGAAGCCCACAACCTGGTCACGCGGGCGCGCCAGATGTACACCGTCGAGCTCGATCAGGCGGTCTTCCGGCGGCTGCGGCGCTCGGCCCCGGCGCTGCTCAAGAAGTCGCTCGACCGGGTCAACCGCGGCTGGAACGCCGCCTGCCGGGAGCAGGACGACCCTTATCAGGTCTACGACCGGCTGCCGGCGAAGTTACTCTCGGCCCTGCAGAAGGCGGTCGCCGACATCACTGATTACCTGACCGAAGAGCCTTCCGGCCTCGACCCCACCCTGCAGGACTTCTACTTTACCGCCATGCACTTTTGCCGGCTTGCCGAACTGCTGGACGAGAACTTTCTGTTCGACATCAAGGTTGTGCCGGCAACTCCCCGCCCGCACTCGGTTCTGTGCATCAGGAACCTGGTGCCGGCGCCGTTTCTGGCCCCCCGCTTCGAAGCGGCGCACTCGATCATCCTCTTTTCCGCCACCTTGCGTCCCGGACACTACTACCGCAATCTGCTGGGGCTCCCCCCGGACAGCTACCAGATCGATGTCGAGTCCCCCTTCAGCGCCGATCAGTTGTCGGTCCGGATCAGCCGGGTATCGACCCGCTTTCAACACCGGGGAGCCTCCCTGGCCCCCATCGTCGCCTTGATGGCCGGGCAGTTCGCCTGCCAGCCGGGAAACTACCTCGCCTTCTTCAGCAGCTTTGACTATCTGGAGCAGGTGGCGGGACTGTTCGAGGCGGACCATCCCCAGATTCCGATCTGGCGGCAGGTGCGCCAGATGGACGAGAGCGGGCGGCGGAACTTTCTCGCCCAATTCACCCCCACCAGCCAGGGGATCGGATTTGCCGTCTTGGGGGGAGCGTTCGGCGAAGGGATCGACCTGCCGGGAGAGCGCCTGATCGGCGCCTTTATCGCCACCCTGGGGCTGCCCCAGGTGAACCCGGTGAACGAACAGATCCGGCGGCGGATGGGGGCGCTGTTCGGCGCCGGGTACGACTACACCTACTTCTATCCCGGCGTGCAGAAGGTGGTGCAGGCCGCCGGACGGGTGATCAGGACCCCCCAGGACCGCGGCGTCGTTTTCCTCATCGATGACCGCTTTGCCCGCCCTGAGGTGTTGCGCCTGCTCCCGCGCTGGTGGGGGGTGGTGCTGTAGCCGTCCCGATAAACAACCCCCGGAGGGAGTTGCGTTGGGGCTAAAATCCAGAAACGGACCTGCCTTCCCGGCCGGCAAGCCTGGCGCATGGGTGGCGCCTGGCCCACTGGGTAAATGTTTCGGCGGCCATCGGCCTGGCAATGAAATAGCCTTGCGCCAGTTGGCTGCCGAGCTGCCGCAGCAGATCCCAATCCTGTTGGGTTTCCACCCCTTCGGCCACGGAGCTGATCGTCAACCTCTTGGCCATCTCCAGACTGGATTCGATGATGATCCTGGCCGATTGCTGGCGGGCGGCATTGTTGATGAATGACTGATCGATTTTGAGTTCGGTAAAAGGGATAAGGGTGAGTTGCTGCATCGATGAATACCCGGTGCCATAGTCATCGAGGGACAAGCCGAAGCCCTTCATCCGCAACCGCGAAAGGTTCTCCAGCACCACGCCGAAATCGTCGGTGGTCGCCGATTCCGTCACCTCGAAGATCATATGACAGGGATCGAGGTTTTCGCCGCGCACCAGTTCCGTCAGCCGTTCGGCCAGCAGCACATCGGTCAACGACTTGACGGAGAGGTTGACTGCGATGGTGACCTCCGCGGCACTGGCCGCCCATCGCTGACAAAAGGCTGCCGATTTTTGTACCATTTGCCAGGTGAGGGTATCGATCAGTCCGTTGTTCTCCATGATCTCGATAAATGCCAGGGGCTCGACGATTCCCTTTTGGGGATGACGCCAGCGCGCCAATGCTTCCGCACCCTTGATCCGCCCGGTGGCCATTTCCAGCTTGGGTTGAAAAAAAGGCTCGAATTGATCTCGGTTCAACCCCTCAACCAGTTCAGCGAAGGTGAATGCCGTCGCGGTGCTCTCGGGCGGGCTCGGGTCCCGCCCGGTCGACCGATGGCGGTTGATCAGGGGGGCAAGCTTGGCGGCGGTCACCGGCTTCTCGATCACCCCCAGGATGGTAATACCGTAAGCCTTGGCCATGGTTTCGACCGATGCCAGCAGTGCGCCATCCAGGGCGCTGGCGAGAATAACCGAAACCGTCGTCCTGGCCGCGCCCAGATGGCGCATTAATTCCATGCCATCCATCCCCGGCATGTCCAGGTCGCTGATGATGATGTCAGTGGTCGCCGCTTCCGGGGCTTGGATGAGCTGCAAGGCGCCCAAACCGTCCGTGGCCCAGCACATCTGGGTCGCACCGAGAGCCGCCAAGGTTTTCAGCACCATCCCCCGTTGAAATTCGTGGTCTTCAACCACCAGGAATTTTAGCTCGGCGATACCCATTTCGCTTCCCCGCAAGCAACGTTTAACCGCTTGAGTTCATGATTGAATACGACCATGGCCGCCGCGATCGACGGCCAGTCACCGGCACGGCCGGCGTGCTCCAGGTGCTCGCACACGGTGGCCAGCACGCTGGCCCCGACCATGCCACTGGCCCCTCTTATGCGATGCGCGGCGCGAATGATCTGTGACAGGTCATGCTGGTCATTGGCCTGCCTGATCATGGCGACGTCCTGGTTATTGACCCGTTGAAAATCGGTCATGATTTCAAGCTCCAGCGCCACATTGCCGCCGGAAATCCTGGCCAGCATCGCCCGATCGACCGACACTGCCTCCGCTGGGCCTGCGGCCTTCAGGGTCCCTGATCCCGCCTTGTCCGTCGCGGCGCCCGTCTCTTCACCCGGTTGCTCAAGGGGCAACCAGAGGTCGAGCTTTTGCACCAGGTTCTCCAACTCGATGGGCTTAGCAAGATAATCGTCCATGCCGGCGGCCAGACAGATCGCCTCCTCGCCCCGCAGGGCGTTGGCCGTGCAGGCGATAATAGGGGTGCGGTTGTCGCGTCCCGCCTCGCTTTCGCGAATGCGGCGGGTGAGTTCATAGCCGTTCATCTCCGGCATGTTGATATCGGTGATAACGATCCCGAACCGACCCGACTGCCATTTTGTCAGTGCTTCGACCCCGTTTTCCACACTCTCGGCCGCATAGCCCAGCATGTTCACCTGGCGCAACAAAAGAACCCGATTGGTCGGATGATCATCGACCACCAGCACCAGGCTGCCATCGGCCTCGGCCTGGGCGATCTCCGGGGCCATACGGCGTCCCTTGATGACCGTACTCAGCGCATCCCGGGTAGTGACCGGATCGCTTTTTACCAGCGCCAGCGGATCGGCGATCGGCAGGGGAAATTCGAAACTCATGGTGGTACCGGCGCCGAATTCGCTGGTCATCTCGATGGCGGCGCCGCCCATCATTTTGGCCAACCGCTGGCAGATCGTCAGCCCGAGGCCGGTGCCGCCCATGCGGAGCGAAGCATCGCCCGTAGCCTGGACGAAGGGCTGAAAGAGGAGTGCCTGGTCGGCCGGTGAAATGCCGCTGCCGGTATCCCGCACCGAAAAGCGCACCCGATCGATGCCGTCGGCCCGATTCACCAGCTTCGCCTTGATATCGATTTCGCCTGCGGTGGTGAATTTGAGGGAGTTACTGACCAGATTATTGAGGATCTGGCGCAGCCGTATGGGATCGATCAGCAGCGCGGGGCTGATCTGTGGATCGACGCTGTATTTGAGCAACAACCCCTTGCTGCTGGCGACGCCGCCATAAAACTTGTGGATGGCCGTCAGCATCGCGATGATCGAAGTAGCCTCGGGGCGCATTTCCAGCTTGCCGGCCTCGATTTTGGAGAAGTCCAGGATATCGTCGATGATCCGCTGCAACGAAGCGCCCGATTCGCGCACCGCCTCGAGCATGTGATGCTGCGCCTCGTCAAGGCGGGTGAGACTGAGGAGTTCCAGCATGCCGAACATGCCGTTCATCGGCGTGCGGATCTCGTGGCTCATGGTGGAGAGAAAGATGCTCTTGGCCCGGTTGGATGCCTCGGCCGCCTCTTTCGCTTCTTCCAGCGCGTAATCCAGGAGCTTGCGCTCAGTGATGTCACGGGCGGCGGCGAAAACCCCTTGCAGCCGCCGGTCCCGGTCGTGGAAGGTGGTGGCATTGTAGGAGACTACGGTCTCCTTGCCGTCCCTGGCGCGGGCGGTAAGTTCGTAATCGGTGACCTTGCCTTCGGCCAGCACCTGCTTGATGGCTGTCTCGGCCCGTTGCGGATCGGTGAAGTACTTCTTAAAGGGGGCGCCGATCAATTCATCGCGGGTACAACCGGTGAGGGCCTCCATCTGCTTGTTGAGGTCGGTGACGATCCCTTGTGGATCGGTGGTCATGATGGCATCGATATTGGATTCGATCAGCGATCGGGTGTAGAACTGCTGATCGCGCAGGCGCTGATCCAGCTTCAGCCGCTCCGCTTCCACCTGCTTGCGGGCGGTGTTGTCGGTACCGATCAACAGATAGCCGATGATGACCTCCTGCTCGTCGCGCAGGGCGGTGACCGACACCATCGCGGGCAGGCGGCTGCCATCCTGGCGGATGTAGGTCAGTTCATAGATATCCTCGATGCCCCGTGAAGCCTTGAAGACCAGGGCGGCAAAACCGGGGGTGATGGGGGTTTCCAGCTCGATGCTCAGCGCTTCGGCCCGGGCGATCACTTCCTCGGGGTCGGAAATGTCGGCCGGAGTGATTTTATTCACCACCTCAGCGGCGGTGTAGCCCAGCATCCGCTCCGCCCCGACGTTGAAGATCTGAATGACGCCCTTGGCATCGGTGGCGATACTGGAGAAGTTGGCGCTGTTCAGAATCGCCCGCTGCAAGGCACCGGCTCTCAGCAGCGCCTCTTCCTGTTGCCCTTCAGGAACAACATTGCTCAGGACGGCGGCTTGATCCATCCCCAGGCCGGGGGTCTCCGTCATCGCCAAACCGGCATCTGGGCAGGCGGGTCGAACCGGGGGCTGCGACCTCCCTCCTGTACCTGGACATTCCACCTTTTCCAATCTTCCTCCCAGTCAGCTCCGAACCGGCGCCGATCGCAAAATCAAGTCGAACCCAACTGCCGCTGTTTTGTCCTGCTCGACGTCATCCTGGTTGACGATGTCGTTGACCCCTTGGGGCGGATGTCACCCTGGCGATGACTCAAACGGAACATCTCTGTGACTTCAGCCATTTCAATCCATGTCGGATTAAAGTCGCAAGGACCCTGCCAATATCCAGGAATGGCGCATTATTCTTGCCGTGGTGGGAGAGGGGCAGGAATGGATTGACATATCCGCATCTTGGTTTTCCAGTGGTTCTTCATGAAGCCTCAACATGTTGAGGTTCCGTCGGATATGAAGGTTCAACGATTGATATCCTCCTGCTTCTACTGCAGCGCCCCCTCCATGGCAGCGTTTCTGCTCCGCAGTATGCCCGATGAGCGCGCAATCCATCTTTTTAGAAGAAGGAGTAAAATAGGCTGGAGACCAAAGTTGTCGCAACCGCGGAAGGTGGTCCCATTTTTTGCGCATATTTTTAGCGCCTTTAAACACCCAGGAACCTAAGGAGCGCCCCCCATGGCCGCATCCGACCTTGAGCAGGAAAACGCACGTCTGGAGCGGGAATTAAGAATCCAGCGGCAAATAGCTTTTGCCTCCGGACTTTTCCAGGACGATGTCAGTGTACGCACCCTTCTGGAGTCGCTCGCCGAAGGGGTCGTCATCATCGAGAACTCCGGGACCATTCTGCTTGCTAATACCCGTATCGAGCAAATGTTCGGTTATCCAAAGAAGGACCTCATCGGCAAGCCCCTTGCGGTTCTAGTTCCCGAACGCTTCCATAAAGACTATGAAGAGCATCAGGCGCAGTTCTTCGCAGAGCCCAGGATCATACCAATGGTCCAGACCCCGGATCTGGTCGGACGCCGCCGGGACGGCAGCGAGTTCCCCCTGGAAATCAGCCTGGGCTTTCTCGAAACAATAAATGGCGTTCTCGCAATGGCCTTTGTCAGCGACATCACCATCCGCAAGCAGATCGAGACTCGCCTTCGGCAAAGCGAAGAGTTGTTTCATATACAGGTGGAATGCGTGAAGGACTACGCAATTTTCACCTTCGATTCACAGGGAATCGTCCTGAACTGGAATGCGGGCGCGGAGCGCTTGAAGGGTTATCGGGCTGAGGAGATCATCGGCAAGCATTTCTCCTGTTTTTATTCGAAAGAGGATCGGAATGCCGGCAAGCCCGAAGAAGAATTGAAAAAAGCCGCCGCCGAGGGGCGCTTTGAAGAAGAAGGCTGGCGGATCCGCAAGGACGGAAGCAGCTTCTGGGCCGATGTGATAATTACCGCATTACATGATGAAAACGGGGACCTGTGGGGGTTTTCAAAAGTGACGCGCGATATCACCGGGCGCAAAAAAGCGGAAGCCGAAATCCAGGATGCCCGGGAATATGCCGAAAACATTGTAGAAACCGTACGCGAACCGCTTGTGGTGCTGAGTTCCGACCTGAAGATTCTCACCGGCAACCACAGCTTTTACCATACCTTCCAGGTAACGCCCGACGAAACAATCGGGAATTTCATCTACGATCTCGGCAATAGGCAGTGGGACATTCCCAAGCTGCGGGTACTCTTTGAGGAAATCCTTCCCCATGACACCGTGTTCAATGGCTATGAAGTCGAGCATGATTTCCCCGATATCGGCCGCAAGATTATGCTGCTCAACGCTCGGCAGATTTTCCGGGAAAATATCGGCTCACCCATAATCCTCCTGGCCATGGAAGACATCACCGAACGCAAGCAGTTGGAAGCCGAAATCCAGAACGCCCGGGAATATGCCGAGAACATTGTAGAAACCGTACGCGAACCGCTGGTGGTGCTGAATTCCGACCTGAAGATTCTCACCGCCAACCACAGTTTCTACCATACCTTCCAAGTAGCGCCCGAGGATACCATCGGGAATTTCATCTACGACCTCGGCAACCGGCAATGGGACGTTCCCAAGCTGCGGGTACTTTTCGAGGAGATCCTCCCATACGATACCGTGTTCAATGGCTATGAAGTCGAGCACGATTTCCCCGATATCGGCCGCAAAATCATGCTGCTCAACGCCCGGCAGATTTTCCGGGAAGATATCGGGTCACATATTATCCTCTTGGCCATGGAAGACATCACCGAACGGAAGTCCGCCGAGGAGCAGATCAAAATTCTGAATACCAGTCTTGTAGCCCATGCTTCCGAGCTGGGGGCCGCCAACCGGGAACTGGAGACGTTTAGTTACACGGTGGCCCACGATCTGCGCAAGCCTCTGACCGTTATCAACGGCTACTGCCAGGTAATCGAAGAATTGTGCGGCGACATGCTCGACGAAGTTTGCAAAGGTTATCTCCGGGAGACCTACGAAGGCACCTTGCGCATGAACCGGCTCATCGACGCCCTGCTCCAGTTCTCCAGCCTGGCGCACGTCGAACCGCGGCGGGAAACGGTTGATCTTTCCGCTATGGCACATGAGGTGGCCGAGGAACTTAAGCTGGCCGAACCGGAGCGACGGATGACTTTCCTCCTACCCAGCAAAATAGTGGCCGAGGCAGACCCGGAGTTGCTGCGAGTGGTCCTGGCCAACCTTTTCGGGAACGCCTGGAAGTACACCAGCAATCGCGAGGAAGGAGTCATTGAGTTCAGTGCAACGCAGATCCGTGGGACAGGAACCTACTTCATCAAGGACAATGGGATGGGCTTTGATCCGGCAACCACAGACAGGCTGTTTGCCCCTTTCCATCGCCTTGAGGCCGGCCAGGAGGTCGAAGGTCTGGGAATAGGTCTGGCTACCGTTGCCCGCATCATCAGCCGCCACGGCGGAAAGGTGTGGGCCGAGGGGGAACCAGGGAAGGGGGCGACCTTCTATTTCACTCTTGGTTCAGAGCTAAGTAACAGGTTTTAGGACTGAGGCTGGGGTCATGAGGCTGGGAGGCTGGGGTCAGGCACATGGAGAACCCTAGCGGGCCAACACGGCAGCGTGCCGTGCCGATTTTCCCGATTCGTGCTGTTTTTCGGGTGGGTGAGCTTCATTTCGGAGCACTTTCTTCCCCTTGCGCCAGAGAACAGAGATCCTGCTGAAGCCGAACCGACAGATCCCGGACCAACTCGCTCATGGCCGATGCGAAAAGAGGCGCTTTCCCCCCGGGCTGGGACGGGCTCCCTAACCGGTAGATGCGGTTAAAATGGATTTCGGCTCCCCCGACGGTGCCCGACAGGGTAATCCCGACCGTCAGCACCGCCCGTTCCCCTCCTTCGTTCGGCTCCCAGGCGAAGGTATAAATTCTCCCGGTCAGCTCCAGAGGCGGGAAAGAGGGATCTCCGTTCATCGATACCGCGGAGAAAAGGTCCCCGGTGCTCAAGTCCCGGCCCAGCGATTCCGCCACCATTCGTCCGGGAGGGGCAACCCACTGGTAGGCCCCGGAAAAACGCACCTCACCCGCCGGTTTCAGAACCGTCATTTCCGTTCGGTCGTAGGGACTGGCGGCCGAGAACTCCCGGATTCGCACCCCCTCGCCAAAGGAACGGAGGCAATCGACGGGCGGCGGATCATAGTCGAGGTGGTAAAAAACCGACGCCGGCCCGGGTTCGGGGAGGAGCCCGCCGCAGCCGCCGGCCGAAAGGGTGAAGAGAAAAGCAAGGGAAACAAGGAGAGCGGACCGGCACATCGGATCACCTCGCAAAAGGATCGTGCTTTTCCCGGCGTTCGAGGATCTGCCCGGGTTCCCGCCGCAGGGAACGGACCAGCCGGTCGAGTTCGGTCAGCAGCAGATTGACGTTCTGAAGCGTGCGCTCCAGATGGGAAATCGACTGGCCGACCTGGAGGTCCCAGGAGCGCACCGCCTCTTCTCCTGTCTTCGCCATCCCCTCCAGCCGCCCGGAGATCTCGCTGAGGGCACCGGGCGGCACCTCCTCCAACTGCGCCGCCAGTGTTTCGCTGGCGCGGCGCAACTCTCCGGCTGTGGCGGAAAGGTCGAGGAGAATCTTGCGCCACTCGCCGGGAGCGTCCTGGTCACCGAGGGCCTCGAGGATCGCCTGCAGATCGGCGGAGGCTTGGCCAACGTTGTCGAGGGTCTTCTGCAGATCGGGATCGGCGAGAAGTTCGGCAAGTCGGTCTCCGGCCTGGCGCCACCCTTTGGTCAGATCCCCTATCGCCTTGAAATCGGTATCACCCATCCCTTGCGCCACGCGCCGTGCCGTGTCGAGGAGTTGATCCATATCGCTGGGGCGGTTGGGGAGAACCGGGTGCTGCGGATCGAAGGGGAGGTCCGGGCGCTCCACCCTCTCGGCGTTCTCGGCCAGCCGCAGATCGAGGGTGGTCAGTCCGGCGATCAGATGCTGCGAGACCTGCAGGTACATGGCGTCGTCCATCTGAAAATCTTGCCGGATCTCCAACTCGACCCTTACCATGCGGTCGCCGGGAGCAAGATCGATCGCCGCCACTTTCCCGATCTCGACACCCAGGAACCGGACAACCGCCCCTCTTTCCAACCCCGCGACCGGGGTGGCGAAGAAGCTGACATAGGTCTGTCTTGCCTTGAAAGGCCCGATGAGCCCTACAAAAACCAGAGCGAGGACCCCCAGCCCAAGGCCGAGAAGGATGAAAAGGCCAAGCTTGAAAGGGGCAATCCGGTCATCCGTCATTTTCTCACCTGTGCACCTCCGGGAGAGCCGCGCATGGCGCTTCGCCCCCACCCCTTTCCTCAATAGAGGTGATAAAGGAAGTTGAATAGGGCGTCGACGAGAATGATAAGTAGCAGGGCGATGACGAACGAAGAGGTCGCCCCTTTCTCCACCGCATCGGGGCCCCCCATGCGCAGCCCCTGGAAGCAGCCGATCAGCCCGACCAGTCCGGAAAAGATCACCATCTTGGCCAGTCCGAAGAGGAGAAAACCGGTACTCATGGCGTCCATCGCCCCATGGAGATAACCGAAGAGAGAAAGCTGTGGAATCCAGAGGGTGACGACCATCCCTCCGAGAATGGAGGCGGCGGTGGTGATCATTGCGAGGAGGGGGCCGGCCAGCATAAGGGCGAGTACCCGTGGCAGTACCAGGTCGTCCACCGGATTTCTCCCCCTCGCCTGCAGTGCGTCGATTTCTCCCCGGCTCTTCATGGTGGCGATGGTTGTGACGAAGGCGATCCCCGATCGGCCCGCCAGAAGAATGGCGGTGAGCAGCGGCCCGATCTCCTGCATGGTGACGATGGTCACCACCTGGGCGATCCTCGCCTCGGCGCCGAAGAGGGCCATGGTCACCATCGCCTGGATGCCGAGGACGAAACCCATCAGAAGGGAGAGGCAGGCCAGCAGAACCATGGCATCGGCCCCCGCCCTTTGAACCTGAGCAAGAATTTCCTTCAGTCGCAGGCGGCGAGGCCGCCGCACTCCCGCGCCCGCTGCCAGAAGGAAACTGCCGGTGAAAATCGTCATGGCGCGGGCGCCGTCCAAAACATCTCGTGTCCGCAGGCCAAGGCGTGTCACGGGGTCGGCATTCTGCCCTTTCATTCGGTATTCTCCGCCTGTGGTCGTCACGTTCCCTGACTCAAGAGGAGTATAAAAAAAGTTGTACCAGGGTCAAGAAGGATAATCGGGCGGGAGCCACTGGTCTTCGGTCAGCAGCTCAGCGATGCGGAGGTGGTGGAGGTCGAGGGGGTTCAAGGCAACTTCTGTCTCACGCAACGACGCGACGACGCGACGAAGATCTCAGATCAAAAATACAATCCAAAACCAAATACTTGGATTCGCTTTGGATTTGCATTTCGTTGCGTCGTTGCGTCGTCGCGTGAGAATGGAATTTCGTGTCGGGTGATCGTCCAGCGCTGCCTCAGTCCAAGCTCCCCTAATTCACGATATGCCAGCGGTCGGTGTAGTCGATCCGCAGTTCGAAGGGGGGCATGCGGCCGAAGCCGAAGGTGATGCGCGGAAGTAGGGGCCGATACTCTCTTGCCGAGACATTATCAGGAGAGTATCGGACCTCATTGACGGCCCAAAAAAACAGCGGCCGTACCCTTTATGGATCCGGCCGCTGCCCCCCCTGCCCTTTGATGTCATTTCAAATCAAGCGATTACCTTTGCAGGTCGGCGGCGCCAACCACCAACGTTGCACTCCCCGCCAGCAAGGTGACGTATTTCTTGTCATCCGCATAAACATGGCGTACGACAATGCGCGTCTCTTCATCCTCGGGTACCAGCATATCACCGGCGCCGACCGCGTATTCCTGGTCGAGCACCATGGCGATGCCTTGCGGCTCTTCGTCAATGACGGCGGGATCGCTGCTGTTTCCACTGCAACCGGCAACCAGCAGAAGGAGTATCGACGCCGAAGCCAACATCAACAAATTGTGTATTTTCATGGTGAATCTCCCCATCAAAAATGCAGTTCGCGGGTGACCCGGGTCTCGATGCGGATCTGCAGACCTTCTTCGGCATCCTCTTCGATGACGATCTCGTTGCCCGCTTCGAAGGCGTCTTCCTCCAAAGCCAGAGTCGATGAGACTTTCTCCCAACCGCCGCCATTGTCCATTTCGAACCAGGTGCGGCTTTCGCCGCCGGCGTCGGTCGCCGCAACCGCACGCACCTCACTGGTGCCTGCGCGCGTCACCGCCATCCAGCGGTCCTGAATGCCTTCAATGCTCGTCGTTTCCTCATCGGCCACGGTGCTTTGCACGCGGGTCGTCGGGGCTTCGGCCCCGTCGGGTGTCAGAACGTAGCCGGATGTGATCTCCCCGCCGACCTCGACGATTTGAACCTGCGTAGCGCCGAAGACGAAATATTTCTGCCAACTCAGATAGGGCGCGGTGGCGCCTTCGATGATGTTCCAGGTGGCGTCGAAATCCCAATTGGTGAAGGTTTCTTCCTGCTGGAGTTCGGCAGTGGTTTTTGCCTCCCCTTTACCGGTGTCAGACTGGCCGGTGGCGGTGCTGTCGTAGTAGGAAGCGGTCAGGCCGCCGGCAATGTTGATGCCGATCAGCCCGCCGACATCACTGGTGGTGCCAACCACGCTACCCGCGGCGTAGCTGTTGGCTACGCTGCTGTCCGACGTCTGTCGACCGATCAGGCCGCCGACCTGGTCGATGCCGGTGACGCTGCCGGTGGCAAAGGTGTTGGTGATGGTCGAGCCGCTGTCGGAGGACCCGACCAGCCCGCCATAATTGGTGATACCGTTGGTCGTGGGCGTTACATTTCCGGTGGCGTAGGCGTTGGAGATCGAACTTCTGCCGTTGTGTCCGACCAGACCACCGACGGTGTCTCTGCCGACGACATCGCCTGCGGCAAAAGATCTCTCAAGGGTCGAATCCCAGAGAGTGCCGAGCAAGCCGCCGGTTCGAAGGGGAAATGCCGAGGCGGTCACGGAACCCCATGCTGAACAATCAACGATGGACGAGCCGTTCTGCACGTTGCCCACCAGGCCGCCGAGATCGGATCCGCCACCATAGGTCGTACTCCCCCCCGAGACCGGCACGTTGGCGCTGGAGGACCCAATGTCGGCGAATTTGATTCTGCCTGCCAGACCGCCGACCTCATTGGCGGTACCGACCACCGTACCTTTGACATGGACTCCAGTAATCGAGCCTGGTTCAAGATTGCCGACCAGACCGCCCACCCTGGATTTGCCAATCACCTCGGCCTGCAGACTCAGGTTGGCAAATGCAGCGTTGCTTGCGTCGCCGAACAGTCCGACGTGGTCCTGGTCGGGACGGTTGATGAACAGATTGGCGATGGTATGGCCATTGCCGTCGAGGCTTCCAGCAAACGGCACATCCGCATCACCGATGGGCTCCCAGCCTTCGCCATCGCTGTACTCCGACAGGTCGATATCCGCAATCAGGATGAAGTGCTTGTCGGGATAGCCACGCACGGCGCCAAGCTGCTCAGCCGTGGCGATCTGATAGGGATGCAACTCGCTGCCGTCGCCTCCGGCAAAGACCACAGGCGTTGCCTCAAATGCGCCCATATCGAAGCCGGCGCCAAGCGGCCGCGCTCTTCCGAAAATATCTTCAAAAACCACGGCCTCATCAGCCGATATGACGTCGATGGCCGGACTGCCTTCCGCAAGGACATAGGTGCTGATCTGCGGGAAGCCATCCAGATGGGCTGGGGCCTCACTCAAGCTTGGCGGTTTGGTATTGATGCCTCCGCGCTCCACTGAAAAATAACAAGAGGCATCACTGCTAAAGTTATAACCATAAGGCGCATCAGGATAGTTGAAATAAGAGTCATTCAAGTCGGCATTGTGCCGACTGGTATCTCCAAGCTGGTAGCAATTTTCCATGAGGTCTGGATCATTCAGGTATTGCCTGTTCTCTGCCAGAATAGATCCAAATATATCAAAAGAGGGAGCTCCATTGCCAACAACGCCACGTCCTTCATTGTAGACAATGGTACAATGAATCAATTGCGCGCGACTTCCTTGATGAAGAGCGACACCTCCGCCATAATCGGCCCTGTTACGAGAGATCGTAACATTTGACAGGGTCAGATTTCCTCCAATGGGTGGATCATACGCATAATATTTACCATTGCCTGCGTTATCGATACCGCCGCCAGAAAAAACAGCTGTATTTTCATCGATCGTAGATTTGGAAATGTTGATCTCAGCGCTACTGGTAACAGCATTATAAATTCCACCACCTGATCCATAGAAGGATGTTGGATCTTCTGGGTTTATTGGTGACCGAGCATTATTGCTGGCAATACGAACCATTACACCTTTAAGGTTGCCATAGTTAGAGATCCCGCCACCATAGGTCGCCACATTTCCGGCAATTAGAACACGGTCAAGATAGAGACTGCCTTCATTCAAAACACCCCCACCTTGTGCCCCAAGACCCGCTCCTTCCGCAACGCCCCCTTGAACAACCAGGTTTCGCAATGAAAGCTGGGCACCCGGAGTGACATGCAGAACGCGATCAATACCATCGGCATCAATGATGGTGGCGCTGCCTTCGCCGACAATGATCGCCTGGGTTCGCAGATCAAGATCACCCGTTGCCGCCTCATCTTCACCTCTGCCGTCAATATACAGCACATAGCTGCCCGCCGGCAGGACCATGACAAAGTCCTCTCCGTCTGGATCAAAATCAATACCCGGCGCCGGCGCCCACTGATTCATTTCCATGATGGCGGCCCGCAAAGTGCAGTTACCGGATACGTCGGCACAGAGACCGTCCCCAGGGTTGGTGTCGGGCGAATCAGCGGTGCTATTGACCAGAAATGAGATATGGTCGGCCGCCTGTGCTGATGCAGAAATGATGAACATGCCTAACAGCAATCCGGCTACAAGCCCCAGTCGCAATACAATGTGCAAATATGATTTGCACCATACCTTTTCCGCCACGCGCATTTTTTCATCCTTCCCCAGTGAATAGTCGAATCAGAACAACGGCTTTTCTTAATCAAATCCTGTTGCTGCCAATCCGGTCTGATTCGGCGAGCTGTTGCTGGGCAGTTTCGGTTTGGGCTCGCCCAACCCCATGTGCATTCGACTTTTATCTTTTTTCCCGCAAACAAAAAAGTCGACTTTTTGTAAACTCTGGCCGTTTTATGGTCTTTTTTGGAAAAACTAACCAGGGAAGCAGCCTCTCCTGCCTCATAGTCGGCAATCAAGCCATCACGTCGGAATTCGTGGCCGCCCCCCGCGAAAACGGCAAAGAACAAGGGCGGCCCACAAGAGCCGCCCTGCCTTTATTCATCGAAAAGAGATAGATTTATTTTTCAGGCTTGCGCGGTCGCCCTCAGTCACCCAGCTCGATCCGCTCTTTCAGCCTCTCCGCAATCTCTCGAGGCGAGCTCCGGACACCCTCGCCTCACCACAACAGAAACACTACCGCGCGGATACCAACATGCCAAGCCTGACCCGAATTGTTCACCCAGTCGAGGGGGCCGCGATGCTCGGCTTCAAGGCAACTTCTGTCTCACGCAACAACGCGACGACGGGACGAAGATCTCAGATCAAAAATCCAATCCCAAACCAAAGACTTGGTTCACTTTGGGTTTTATTTCGTTGCGTCGTTGCGTCGTGAGAATAGAATTTCGTGTCTGGTGATGGTCCGGCGCTGCCTCAGTCCAAGCTCCCCATGTAATTCACGATATGCCAGCGGTCGGTATAGTCGATCCGCAGCTCGAAGGGGGGCATGCGGCCGAAGCCGAAGGTGATGCGCTGGAAGAGGTCGCTGTCGCTCAGTTGCCGGATTCGGGGGTCGTGCAGGTTCGGCGGGGGGGGCTGCATCCGTTCGCCGACCTTGCCGGGAAGGTCGCGGTCGCCGTGGCAGAGGAGGCAGTT
>JACZKF010000341.1 GCA_014860175.1 Desulfuromonadales bacterium
GTGGTGAAGCGGCCATTTTTGCAGCCGGACAGTCGGTGGTGATTATTGTGGGGGCAGCGGGGCTGATGATGCTGGCCTTTTTCCGGGGGCGCAACCGAGAGTTGCGCAATGTTGCCGTAATGGTCACCATGGTGGCGGCAGGCAAGGTCTTCCTGTTCGATCTGTTCCAGATTCAAGGGGTCCCGCTGGTAACCAGCGTTTTTCTGTTCGGCGTGGCCATCTCTCTGATTTCCGTGGCCCTGACCCGGTGGTCCAAAGGGGGCCGTGGGGGTGAGGAGGAGGCAAAAGCCGCCAGCTGAAACCCGTCGACCCGAAAGGGGGGAGATCCCGCCTCAGCGGTTGCGCAAAATCCGCATCAGCAGCACCCCGAGGATCGACAGGCTCAACCCGACGCAGAGGAACAGGTAGCCGAGGCTGCGCCCTTCGCCCAGCCCCCAAAGATCCCTGGCCTTCATCATGACGATCAGGCCGATCCCGGCGAAGGTGCTCAGACCGCCGACGACGTAGATACTCAAAGCCAGGAGGGCCAGCCACACATCTTTTTGCACGTCGATTCCTTCCGGAAAAAAGAGGGGTTGCCAACTTGGCAACCCCTCTCGTTTTACCAGGTGCCGGCTGGCATCAGAAGTGGTGGCCGCCAGCCAGGTAGGCGTAGAGCATCAGCAGCAGCAAGCCGATGCCGATAAACAGCGCGGTGAAACCGAACCCCTTGACGAAGAAGTCATAGTAGACCCGGCTGGGGCGCGCCTTGCGGAACTGTTCAGTGGTGCCGGCCTCCTCATAGCGCTTCCACTGGTCGGCCCGTTCCTCGATGAACTCTTCCTTGGACATTTCGCCATTGAAGATGACGAAGTCCATCGGGAATTTCTCCGGCCGGCCGTGGGTATTGAAGAAGTGGACGGTGAAGATGAAGCCGGTGGCCAGCAACGCTTCGTCGGAGTGGACGATTGTCGCCACGTTAAACATCCAGCCTGGCAGGAAGGCGCCGAAGAACTCTGGGAACCAGAGCATCAGACCGGAGCCGCCAATGGCGAACATCCCCCAGAAGACGGCCAGGAAGTCGAATTTCTCCCAGTAAGTCCAGCGCTCAAAGGAGGGCTTGGGGCCGCGGAACAGGAACCAGCGAACCATGGCGGTGACATCGCGCACGTCTTTGAGGTTGGGGCAGAGCGAGTCAGGGCCGAACAGCCGCTGCAGCCAATTCCCAGGAATGTCTTTGCGCAGGAAGAGGAAATGGATGCTCATGGCCATGGCGGCGGCGAAGTAGACGAAGGTGATCACGGCGCCGAGGCGGTGAATTAGGGCGGCGTTGGGCGCCCCGCCGTACCATCCCATCATCACATGCGCCCACTGCTGATCGGCGAATTTCAACGGTATCCCGGTCAAGGCGAGGCCGAGGAAGCTGATGATCACCAGGAAGTGCAGGAAAATGTGGCGCGGGTAAAAACGCCTGTAGATGGTGTGGGCGCCGGGAATGACGTGATGGTGCTCACCCGCCATCAGGGCCGCCCGCTTCTCGCGGTTTTCGACGAAGCCGCGGAACATCCAGAGCAGGGTGTGGATCCAGAAGACGGCAAAGGTGCCGGTGAGCAGGCCGGTCATGCTGACAAAGGTCCAGAAGAGGATCGGATAATCCTCGGCATTGGTATGTTCGCCATGGGGGTAGAACTGGGTGAACAGGGGTGTGGCGCCGGGGTGGCAGGCGGCACAGGTCTCAACCAGGTTGTCGGGGTGGGTGGACGCTGCCGGGCTACTGGAAGGGTGCACCCGGTGGGCGGAATGACAGTCGGCGCAGCCGGCCACCAGCTCTGGATAGCCGAGGCGGTAATTCTTCCCGTGATAACTCTCCATGTAGGTCTTGACCGCCATCGACAGCACGCCGTTGCGGTTCATCATCTCTTCGTCCGCATGACATGTCATGCAGACCCGGGTATGGAATTCACGGTTTTCGAAGGAGGTCGGATCGCCCAGCGGTTTGATCTCGTGCAGATTGTGGCAGTCGTTGCAGGCCGCCGAGTCCTGGTTGCCGGCAATGACCGCCTGGCCATGGGCCGAGTCCTGGTAAACGGCCATCTCATCGTGGCACATGGTGCATTTTTCGAGGACTTTGCGCTTGTCCCCCTGCCAATACTGGTGCGTGTGCAGGTCGTTGTGGCAATCGGCGCAGCCGATGTCGTTGAGCATGTGCACGCTCGCAAAATGCTCGGCCGTCTCCTGCTTGTGGCAGCGGATGCAGTTCACCGGCTCGGGGGTGAGCTGGCCGTTGACATGCTTGTCGAGGTCGACGACATCGACATGGCAGCTGGTACAGGCATTTTGCCCGTGCACCGAGGCGCCGAATTGGGCCGCGGTAACCACATCGGAGTGACATTCGAGGCAGGTGTCAGGGGCAATGGCCAAGCCGTTGTCGGCCAAAACCGGCGGCGCCAGCAGGACCAACAGCAGCAAGGGGGGGGCGAGGCGGAACAGACGCGACAGAAACATGAAACTCCTCCTACTCCTGGACTAGAGACGGCTTGGCGATGTGGCTGTGTGAAAGGTGGCAGGCCAGCACACCGGCAAGTACGAAAACGCGAGATGGGCGGGGGAACCATTAGGCAGAATTAAGTGCATACTGCATACAATTTCCAGCCAGCTTTGATTAGCATACCCTCGCGGGCATGTCAATGTGAAAAGGGGCTTAGGTAGTTTGTGCGATATGGGTGAGCGGTGTGATGACGCTGGGTGTAGGCGGCGATCGGATGAATTTGGAAAAGAGGAGATAAATACGGTAACAATTCTATACGGTATAAATTACTCAGTATCGATAAGAAGACCGGACAAAAACATAATGAGCGATATCTCAGTCAGAGCGGCCAGGATGGACCTTCTACAAAAAAAAAGGAGGACCGTCGGGTCCTCCTTTTTTCTTGGCGCATTGTTACTTTTTACCGGCCAACCAGTTCCATCACCTGAGTGGTGAAGGGGTTGGCAAACAGAATGATCATGCAGACGACGAAGACATAGATGGCCAGAGACTCGATCATGGCGAGACCGATCATCATCGTGGTCAGGATTTTGCCGCTGGCACCGGGATTACGGGCCACGCCTTCGACGGCGCTTTTGATGGCCAGTCCCTGGCCGATACCGGTTCCGAAAGAACCGATGGCCATGCCGAAGCCGGCAGCGATCATACACCAAGCAAAAAATTCCATTGTGTTACTCCTTCCTGGGGTTTGTTGTTCCTATACGATATAGGACCTGAGTTTCGCCGGGGCGAAACTTAATGCGCATCCTCGAGGGCCCCGCCGATGTAGATCATGGCCAGCAGGGTGAAGACGAAAGTCTGGATAAAGGCAATCAGAACCCCCATCAGCATCATCGGTACCGGCAGCAAAAACGGAACCAGCGCCAGGAAGATCATCAGCACGATTTCGTGGCCGTACATATTGCCGAAAAGACGCAGGGAGAGAGAGACCGGGCGGGCCAGGTGCCCGATGAGTTCGATGATGAAGATCAGCGGCGCCAGCACCAAAATGGGGCCCATGAAGTGCTTCAGGTAGGCCAGGCCATGCTCCTTCACCCCGACAACATGGGTCATGACAAAAACGGTCAGGGCCAGGGCGACGTTGGTGTTGAGGTTGGCGGTGGGCGGATAGAAGCCGGGGATCAGGGCAATCAAGTTGGAAACCAGAATGAACAGGGCGAAGGTGGCGATGAGGGGGAAATAGGTTTTCCCCTTGTGCCCCATGGTCTCCTCGATCAGGTTCTCCAGGCCGGTAATCACCACTTCCATGAAGTTCTGCAGCCCGGACGGGACCATCTTGAGTGAGCGGGAAGCGGCGAAGGCAAGGAGGATCAGAACGAGCATAACGAACCAGGTGTAAGTCACGTGCTCGCCGACCGTCAGATGCATTTTTTCAGCCAGCCACTGCAGGAACAAAAACGGATGTATCATGACAATAAACTCCTCGTTCAGAGCGCTCGTTTGAAAGTTGTCCAGAAGAGGTTGAGGACGACCACCGAGAGGCCAGCCGCCAGCCCCAGAGGGTGCGCCCCGAGCTTCAGCAGCAGCACAAACAGGATGGCGAGCACCCCAAGCCGCACTACGAAACCGAACTGGAACCGCCGCTCCCCCCCCGGTTCGGGCTCCCCGAGAAGTCGGCGCAAGGAGCGCTGCAACCACAAGAAGCCGCCGATGGAGAGCAGCCCGCCACCGGTCACCCCGAGAGTGACCGGCAAGGAGCGCCAGATCAGACTGAGCAGGAGCAGGAGAGCGAGAATGAACCAGTTGCGCCGGGCGATTTCCGCCAGCAGCTTGTCGTCAGGATCCTTTGCCATCATCCTGCTTTTCATCCTCCTGGCGCCGCAGCTCACGCTGGGTGAGGATGAAGATATTGCGAAAGCCTGCAATGATGCCGAACAGCAGGAAGATCAGGGTCAGCCAGGGGGTGGTGCCTAGCCAGCGATCGAGGTAGTAGCCCATGGCCAGGCCGATGAAGGTGGCCGCAACCATCGAAATCCCGACGCTGGAGAGGAATCCGAGATTTCTGATCAGGCGGGATCTGTCCTCGGGCATCGGAGTCATCTGCTTAAGTGAAAAAACCTGCTTTGAATAGCATGGGAAATGGCCGTTGTCAATGGCTTTCGTCGATTTTTGTCCCCCGCCGCCGTCCCCGCCAGTCGTTGATGCTCCAGGCCAGTTGGTCCCAAAGTCCTCGCAACAGGCTGATTTCTCCCCGCGAAGGCCTGGCCCGCAGGAGGAGTTGCCGCAACTGGCCGCTACGCACCTGCGGGCGAGCCGAGTTGAGAAAGCCGATCCTCTCGAGAACCCCCTCCATCTGGCCGAACATCGCCTCGACCTCGTCCTGGGTCGGCAGCTCCCGGGAGTTTTGCCCCTCGATCATCTCCGCCCCGGCGGTGCGGGAGAGTTCGTAGAGGTAGACCAGAACCGCCTGAGCCAGGTTCAGCGAGCCGTCGACGGCGGTGGGGATAGCCGATGCATGGGTGCATAAGGCGACCTCGGCGCTGGTCAGGCCGGCATCTTCCCGACCGAAGACCAGGCCGAAGCGGGTCCCGAGGGGGAAGCCACGCAGCAAAGCGGGGACGCCGGCAGCGGGAACCGGATCGCCGCGCAGGCGGCCGCCGCGCCGGGTGGTCGCCACCGAGAGATGAAGATCAGCCAGGGCGGCGGTCAGATCGGGGTAGACTCGCGCCCGGCCAAGGAGCTCCTGGGCGAAAACCGCAAATTTATGGGCTTCCGGGTGCAGGTGTTGACAAGGGTTGACCAGCCGCAGATCGGTGGCTCCGAAGTTCGCCATGGCCCGGCAGACCATCCCGATATTGCCGGGCGAGCGGGGCTCGACCAGGATGATGGCGGGGCTTTGGGGGGCAATGGGTGAAAAGACCATCGGTTTCCCTTGATTCGGTGACGGTGGAAGCACCGGGGCAAAATAGCAGGCCAGGCCGCCGGTGCAAACCAAATTGTTTCACCCCCGTCGTCACCGGCGAGTTAACCGCGCTGAGCGGCGACTCTCCCCATGGCGGGTCAAAGCCGTTGACACCTCGGCTGCTGAGGTGCTAATAGGGAACCCTTCGCAACCTTTTCATGCCAACCGGAGGTGTCTCTTGATCAAGATCGATTTTGACAAAATGGGGGGGCTGATTCCGGCCATCATCCAGGACCATGCCAGCGGTGAGGTGCTGATGGTGGCTTTCATGGACCAGAAAACCCTTGACCTGACCCTGGAGTCGGGAAAGACCTGGTTCTTCAGCCGCAGTCGCAACAAATACTGGATGAAGGGGGAAGAGTCGGGAAACACCCAGGAAGTGGTGGAGATGTTGACCGATTGCGACGCCGACTCGGTGGTCATCAAAGTCAGGCAGAACGGCCCGGCCGCCTGTCACACCGGCAACCGCAGCTGTTTCTATGTCCGCTGGGAAGGGGGGGCGTGGGTGGAGCACAGCCAGCCACTGTTCGACCCCAAAGAGGTTTACAAGAAGTCGTAAACAACGAGTGCTCGCCGCGGCAGTCGCCCCCTTCCACCCAACGCGAATCGAGGAACCCGCTATGGCCAATCTGCTTAAATTCGGTATCCCCAAGGGGAGTTTGGAGGAGGCTACGGTCTCGTTGTTCCGGCAGGCGGGATGGACGGTCAATGTCTCTTCCCGCAGCTATTTTCCGGGCATCGACGATGAGGAGATCAAGTGCAGCCTCATCCGTCCCCAGGAGATGGGAAAGTACGTGGAGCGTGGCACCATCGATGTCGGCATCGCCGGCCGCGACTGGGTGCGGGAGAACGACTCGGATGTGGTCACCGTCTGTGAGATGATCTACTCCAAAGTCTCTCGCCGGCCGGTGCGCTGGGTGCTGGTGGTGGCCCAGGATTCGCCGGTGCAGAAGCCCGAAGATCTGGCGGGCGCAACCATTTCCACCGAACTGGTCGGCTTCACCAAGCGCTTTTTCGCTGAACGCAACATCCCGGTCACTGTCGAATTCTCCTGGGGGGCGACGGAGGCCAAGGTGGTGGAAGGGCTGTGCGAGGCGATTGTCGAGGTGACGGAAACCGGCTCGACGATCCGCGCCAACGGCCTGCGCATCGTCTGCGACCTGATGGAATCGGTGCCGGTCATGGTGGCCAACCAGCAGGCCTGGGCCGACCCCTGGAAGCGAGCCAAAATCGAGCAGATCGCCACCTTGCTGCAGTCGGCGCTGCGGGCGGAGGGGATGGTGGGGTTGAAGCTCAATGCCCCGGCGGGGAGCATCGACGCCATCACCACCGTCCTGCCGAGCCTGAAAAACCCGACGGTCGCCCACCTGTACAACTCCGACTGGGTCTCCATCGAGAGCATTTTGCCGGAGAAGGAGGTGCGGCGCATTATCCCCGAGCTGCTCAAGCTGGGGGCGCAGGGGATCGTCGAATATCCGCTGAGCAAAATTCTCTGAGGCGAATGACCGGTTGGGAAAAGATCAAGGCCCCGGCCACCTGGGGGCGGCCGGGGCCTGTTTTGCATCAATAATTCAAGGAAACAGCTACAGCCTCCGGAAAGATCGGCGCGCCGCCTCGATGGTCCGGTCGAGGTCGTCGGTGGAATGGGCGACGCTCATGAATCCTGCTTCGAACTGGGAGGGGGCCAAGTTGACCCCTTCTTCGAGCATGGCCCGGAAAAAACGGCCGAAGGCCTGGGTGTCGCTTCGGGCCGCATCGGTGAACGAATGCACCGGCCCGGGGTGAAAGTAGGTGCAGAACATGCCGCCGACCCGGTTGAAGGTGGTGGGAATGGGTGAAGCCTGAGCCGCGTCCCGCAGACCTTGCTCCAGGTAAGCGCTCTTCTCCTCGATCTGCTGGTAAAAGCCCTCCTGCTGCAGCAGCTGCAGGGTGGCGATGCCGGCGCTCATCGCCAGCGGATTGCCGGAGAGGGTCCCCGCCTGATAGACGCCACCGACCGGCGAGAGAAGCTCCATGATCTCCCGCTTGCCGCCGAAAGCCCCCACCGGCAGCCCGCCGCCGATGATCTTGCCCAGACAGACCAGGTCACCACGCACCCCGAAGCGCTCCTGGGCGCCGCCATAAGCGACGCGAAAGCCGGTCATTACCTCGTCGATGATCAGCACGATCCGCTCGGCATCACACAGCTGGCGCAGCCCTTGGAGAAATCCGGGCTGCGGGATGACCAGTCCCATGTTGCCGGCGATCGGTTCGAGGATGATGCAGGCGATTTTCCCCGCATGGGCAGCCACCAGCTGCTGCACCTCCGCCAGGTCGTTGTAGGTGGCGGTCAAGGTGTGCTGGGCGAAATCGGCCGGCACACCTGGAGAGGTCGGCACGCCGAAGGTGGCGGCGCCGCTGCCGGCCTTCACCAGCAGACTGTCGGCGTGACCATGGTAGCAGCCGTCGAACTTGATGATCTTGTCGCGCCCGGTGTAGCCGCGGGCCAGGCGGATGGCGCTCATGGTCGCTTCGGTGCCGGAGGAGACCATGCGCACCATCTCCACATTCGGGTAGGCGTCGCGAACCATCTCGGCCAGCACGATCTCTTTTTCCGTCGGGGCGCCGAAAGAGGCGCCGTCGGTGGCCGCCTGGCGGATCGCCTCGACCACCTTCGGATGGCAGTGGCCGAGGATCATCGGTCCCCAGGAGCCGACATAATCGATGTAGGCGTTGCCGTCGACGTCGAAAATGCGTGAGCCTTCGGCGCGAGCGATGAACAGGGGGTCACAGCCGACCGATTTGAACGCCCGCACCGGGCTGTTAACCCCGCCGGGGATGATGCTCTGGGCCCTGGAGAAGAGAGCCGCCGATTTCTGGTGGATCATTGAATGTCCCCCTATAGGAATGAATGGATGGCGCTGGTTGACCGGTAGTGACCCTCCTTAGCACAACGATTTTCGGGTGTCAAGAAGAGGCGGGCGCGGCGGTTTCCGCTTCCGGGACCAAGGGGGTCGCCAGCGTTTCCGGCGCCGGTAAAAATAGTTGAATATCCAGATTTCTCCAATGGTAAAACCGTTGACAGGGAAGGCCGGTTGTTTTAAAAAGACTGGCCAGACCTTTTTCCGCCAAGCAGGGAACCCCGTATGACCGAACTCGTACTGATTCTGATCAGTGCCGTCTTCGTCAACAATTTTGTCCTCGCCCGTTTCCTCGGTATCTGCCCCTTTCTGGGCGTTTCCAAGAAGGTGGAGACAGCGCTGGGGATGGGGATGGCGGTCGTCTTCGTGATGACCATTGCCTCGGTAGTCACCTGGTTTATCCAATATTTTGTCCTGATCCCCTATAATATCGAATACCTGCAGACTATCGCCTTCATCCTGGTCATCGCCTCCCTGGTGCAGATGGTGGAGATGATCATCCAGAAAACCAGCCCGGTCCTTTACCAGTCACTGGGGATTTTTCTGCCGCTGATTACCACCAACTGCGCGGTGCTCGGGGTAGCAGTCCTCAACATCCAGAAGGGGTATACCTTTCTCGAAACCGTCATCTTCGCCCTCGGGGCGGCGGCCGGCTTCACCCTGGCCATGGTGCTGTTTGCCGGCTTGCGTGAACGGGTCGACCTGAGTCCAGTGCCGGCGAGCTTTCGCGGCACGGCGATTGCGCTGATCACCGCCGGTTTGCTGTCGCTGGCGTTTATGGGGTTTGCTGGCCTGGTCCGAGGGTGAACGGCGCCCTACGCATGAGGATTCCACATCGATGATCGAAGCTATCGTCAGCCTGGGGGGGATCGGCCTGGTGGCCGCCCTCGCCCTCGGGGTGGCGGCTAAAAAATTCGCTGTCCAGACCGACCCCCGGGAATTGGCGCTGCTGGAAGTCCTCTCCGGCGCCAACTGCGGTGCCTGCGGCTATCCCGGATGCGCCGCCTATGCCAAGGCGGTGGCCAAGGGGGAGGCGTCCCCCAGCCTCTGTACCCCCGGCGGACAGAACACCATCGAACAGATCGCCCACATTATGGGAGTGGCCGCGACTCAGGCCGAACCACAGGTGGCGGTGGTTCTGTGTCAGGGAGACAATGCGCTGGCCCGGGCCAAGTACCAGTATGTTGGAATTGCCGACTGCAATGCCGCCCAGAAGATTGCCGACGGCCCCAAGGAGTGCCCCGGCGGTTGCCTGGGGCTGGGGAGCTGTGCCCGTGTCTGCCCCTTCGGCGCCATTGAAATGACTTCGCAGGGGTTGGCGGTGATCAGCCGGGAGAAATGTACTGGCTGTCGCAAATGCGTCCCGGCCTGTCCTCGCCAGGTCATTCGCATGACCCCCCTGGCTGCGACCGTGCATGTGCTGTGCAACAGCAACGACAAAGGGGGGCAAGTACGTAAATATTGCCAGGTCGGGTGTATCGCTTGTCTGATTTGCGTCAAGACGGCACCCGGGGCCTACAAAGTGGAGGAGAACCTGGCGACGGTCATCTACCAGTCGGCGGCCGAGGCGGGCGCCGCGGTGGCCAAATGTCCGACCAAGTGCATCCGGGATTTCACCGAAGGGTATCCGCAGGGGAGCACTTTCTCCGCGCCGGTGGTGCCGGTCAAGGCGGGAGAGGTCAGCTGATGAAGCGCAAGACTTTCCCCGGTGGGCTGCATCCCCCAGATAACAAATGGTCGGCCGGCAAGGCTATCGAGTCGTGTCCTTTGCCCCCCGAGCTGGTCATCCCCATGGCCCAGCACATCGGTGCCCCGGCCGAGCCCTGCGTGCAAAAAGGGGACCGGGTGCGCAAAGGGGAGGCGATCGGGCAGGCCAAGGGGTACGTTTCGGTGCCGGTTCACGCCTCCACCTCCGGCGAAGTGATCGCGGTCGAACCGCGGCCGCACCCTCTGGGTCGGCAGTTGCTGGCGGTGGTGCTGCGTCCCGACGGCGAAGAGCAGTGGCTGGAGGCGTTGGCCGGCGTCGATCCGGAAACCCTCTCCCCTGACGAGATCCGCGAGCGCATCCGTGCCGCCGGAGTCGTCGGCCTGGGGGGGGCCACCTTCCCCTCCCACGTCAAGCTCACCCCCCCCGATGGCAAAGCGATCGACACCCTGATCCTCAACGGCGTCGAGTGCGAGCCGTACCTGACGGCCGACCACCGGCTGATGCTGGAGGAGCCGGCTCGAATCATCGACGGGCTCGCCATCTTGTGCCGGGTGCTGGGGGTGCGGCGGGCGCTGATCGGCATCGAGGCTAACAAGCCGGATGCGGTGCGGGTGATGACCGCCGCCGCCGCCGGCCTGGCGCAGGTCGTCCCCTTGCCGGTCAAATATCCGCAAGGGGCGGAGAAGCAGCTGATCCTCGCTCTCACCGGCCGCGTGGTCCCCTCGGGCGGGTTGCCGATGGAGGTGGGGGTGGTGGTGCACAATGTCGGCACGGCCGCCGCCGTCAGCGATGCCATCCGGCGGGGGCGCCCCCTGGTGGGGAGGGTGGTTACGGTGACCGGTCCGGGGTGGCGGAGCCGAAGAACCTGCGGGTGGCGATCGGCACCCCCTTGTCCCATCTGATCGAACAGTGTGGTGGATTGACCGGCGAGCCGGGCAAAATCATCATGGGCGGGCCGATGATGGGGGCGGCTCAACTCTCCCTGGAGGTTCCGGTCATTCGGGGCACCTCCGGTGTGCTGCTGTTTCGCCCGGGGGATCTGGCGCTGGTGCCCGAAGGTCCCTGTGTTCGCTGCGGCCGCTGCGTGCAGGTCTGCCCGGCCCGGATCTTGCCGACCACCATTGCCGCCTACGCCCGGCTCGAGCTGATGGAGGAGGCGGAAGCGTTCGGCGCCATGGACTGTATCGAATGCGGCTGCTGCAGCTACAGCTGTCCCTCCGCCATCCCCTTGGTACAGGCGATCCGCCAGGCCAAGGGGGCGATTTTGGCCAAGCGAAGGAAACTCTGACGTGACAGCCCAGCCCTATCTCTCTTCGTCGCCCCATATCCGGACCCCGGAGACCACCGACCGGATCATGCGGGTAGTGATCTATTCGCTGCTGCCGGCCTGTGCCGTCTCCGTCTACTTCTTCGGAGTGGCGGCCCTGGTGCTGTTGCTGATCACCACCCTGGGGTGCCTGGCGACCGAAGCTCTGTGCCAGCGGCTGATGGGGCGCACTCCCACTCTGGGCGACGGCAGCGCCGCCTTGACCGGCATCTTGCTCGCCCTGAATCTCCCCCCCTACAGCCCCTGGTGGCTGGCTCTGCTCGGGGCGGTCATCGCCGTCGGTATCGGCAAGCAGGCCTACGGCGGGCTCGGCTGTAACCCGTTCAACCCGGCGCTGGTGGCCCGGGTGGTGCTGCTGATCTCCTTTCCGGTGCAGATGACCACCTGGTATGCGCCGACCCCCCTTGGCTCCGGCCTCGATGCCGTCACGACCGCCACCCCCCTGGGGGAGATGAAAACGGCCGTCATGCTGACCGGCCAGCTGCCAGCCGGGCTGCAAAGCCCGGTAGCCGACTACCTGATCGGCAACATGGCCGGCTCTCTGGGGGAGATTTCCGCCCTGGCGCTGCTGCTCGGGGGGGGGTGGCTGCTCTGGAAGCGGATCATCACCTGGCATATCCCGGTCGCCTACCTGGGGAGCGTGGTTCTCCTCGGCGGCGCCTTCTGGCTGGTCGATCCATCTCGCTATCCGAACCCTTTGTTTCACCTGCTGACCGGCGGTCTCATGCTCGGCGCCCTGTATATGGCCACCGATCTGGTCACCTCCCCCATCACCGGGCGAGGGATGCTGATCTTCGGTTTCGGTTGCGGCCTGCTCACCGTTATCATCCGTCTGTTCGGTGGCTATCCTGAGGGGGTTTCCTTCGCCATTTTGCTGATGAATGCGGCGACACCCCTGATCGACCGTTTTACCAAGCCACGCCGCTTCGGGTATGTCCGGGCCGGGGAAGGGGGGAGGGCGTGAAAGAAACCTTGCGCCTGGCTTTGGTGCTTACTCTCATCGCCGCCGGGGCCGGCCTGATCCTCTCTCTGGTCGAGTCGGCGACCCGTGCCCCGATCGCCGAGCAGAGGCGCCAAGAGACGCTGCGCGCCCTGCGCGCCGTGCTTCCGCCGGTCGACAATGCCCCCGACACTGACACCGTGGAATTGAAGATCGGCCAGGATCGCAGGGGCAGAGACCTGTCCCGCACTTTTTACCGGGGGCGCATCGGGGGGGAATTGGCCGGCGTCGCTTTCCCGGTGACCGCCCCGGACGGCTACAGCGGCAACATCGACATCATGGTCGGCGTCCGCCCGGACGGGGTGGTGCAGGCGATCGCGATCCTGCAGCACGCCGAGACCCCGGGGCTCGGCGACAAAATCGGGGCCGACTGGTTCCGGGGGCAGTTCCCGGGCAAGCACCGCGAAAACGCTGATTGGCGAGTAAAAAAAGATGGCGGCGATTTTGACCAGATCACCGGCGCCACGATTTCGGCCCGCGCCGTGGTGACGGCAGTGCGCCAAGGGCTCGATTTTTTCCAGGCCAACGCCGATGTCATTCTCGGCCGGGAAGAGGGGGCAGAATGAATCTGACCCGGGAGTTCAATAAGGGGTTGTGGCGGGAAAACGCCGTTTTTCGCCTGCTGCTTGGCCTCTGCCCGGCGCTGGCGGTCACTACCAGTGCGATCAACGGGCTCGGCATGGGGCTGGCCACCAGTTTCGTGCTGATCTGCTCCAATACGGTCGTCACCTTGCTGCGGAAAGTCATCCCGGCCAAGGTGCGCATCCCCGCCTACATCGTCATCATCGCCTCCTTCGTCACCGTGGTGCAGTTGGGTATGGAGGCCTATGTCTATGATCTTTATCGCGCTCTGGGGATCTTCATCCCGCTGATCGTGGTCAACTGCCTGATTCTCGGCCGGGCGGAAGCCTTTGCCTCCCGCAACCCCCTGGTCCCTTCGGTGGTCGACGGCGCCGGCATGGGGCTCGGTTTCACCCTGGCGCTATTTCTGCTCGGCGCCGTGCGGGAAATCCTCGGTGCCGGTTCCCTGTTTGGCATCAGCCTGTTCGGGGCCAGTTATAACCCCTTTTTATTGATGATTCTCCCCCCCGGTGCTTTCATTGCCCTGGGCCTTTTGCTGGCCGGAATGAACCGCCTGGAAAAGGGGCGACGGTAGCGCCGCCTCCCTCTCTTTTGGGGGGAATTCCGATGCCGTTGAAAGGGGGGCACATTAAGCCTCCCCAAGTCGTAACTCCCTATTAATGCATGGTTCTGCCCTGGAAAACTGCATACAGTATACTGTATTTTTTCCTTGACATTGGTTTTAAATTATCCTAACTTGCAACGGCCGAATCCGTAGGCATTAGTCCGTCCGACAATCCAAAGCATTGACCATTGATTTTCAACCCTCTGGGGAGGAGCTGTTCCATGCTGGATACTTATCTGCCGATCCTGGTCCTCATTTCCATTGCAGTGGCTTTTGCCATCGGATCCGTGGTCTTTTCCCGGCTAATAGGGCAGAAGAAGCCCAGCGCCGTCAAGCTGGCCCCCTATGAATGTGGCATGCCGCTCATCGGCTCGGCCCGGGAGCGGGTCTCGGTCAAATTCTACCTGGTGGCGGTGACCTTTATCGTCTTTGACATCGAGGTCGCTTTCCTCTATCCCTGGGCCGTCGTGTTCAAGCAGCTTGGCTGGTACGGGGCGGGTGCCATGGGCTTTTTCATCTTCGTTCTGGTCATCGGTCTTATCTACGAATGGAAAAAAGGAGCTCTGGAATGGGAGTAGAGCAAACACTGGGAAACAACATCATCGTCACCAGCCTGGACAAGGTCGTCAATTGGTCGCGGTCCAGATCAATGTGGCCGATGACCTTCGGCCTTGCTTGCTGCGCCATTGAGATGATGGCCGCCGGTGCCGCCCGTTTCGACCTCGACCGTCTTGGGGTACTGTTCCGCGCATCCCCCCGGCAGGCCGACCTGATCATCATCGCCGGGACGGTTACCAAAAAGATGCTGCCGGTGATCAAGACCGTTTACGAGCAGATGCCTGAGCCCCGCTACGTGATCGCCATGGGCGCCTGCGCCTGCTCGGGTGGTATTTTCGACACCTACAGTGTGGTCCAGGGGATCGATGAAGAGCTGCCGGTCGATGTCTACGTGCCCGGCTGTCCGCCCCGCCCCGAAGGTCTTCTTTACGGCCTCGCCAAGCTGCAGGAGAAGATCATGAAGGAGCGCAACTCCTTCGGTGCCGCCATCGGCATCGGCGAGCGGATCAGCGAAGCCTAATCCCGGCCGGGCCGGTCGGTCAACCACAGGATGATGATTATGAGTGAGCATATTGCCGTTGCCAAGTTGAAGGCCAAGTTCGCCACCTCCGTTCTCGATGTGAAGGAGTTCCGGGGGGAAACTACCGTCACCTTGAAAAAAGAAGACATTGTGGCCGCCTGTTCCTTTCTGAAAAAGGACCTCGGCTACAACTTTCTCACCGATGTATGCGGGGTCGACTACCTGGGGCAGACGCCTCGCTTCATGGTGGTTTACCATCTCTACAATCTGACCACCAAAGAGCGGCTGCGGCTGAAGGCGCCGGTGGCTGAAAGTGACCCCCGGATCGACACCGTCAGCGGCGTCTGGAGCACCGCCAACTGGCTCGAGCGCGAGTGCTGGGATCTGCTGGGGATTTCTTTCAACAACCATCCAGATCTGCGCCGCATTCTGATGCCGGCCGACTGGCAGGGGCACCCGCTGCGCAAGGACTACCCGCTCCAGGGACCTGGGCGGGCTCCTTATCAGGGGCGACTGTCCTGACGGTCACAATCGGAACTCTACTTTTTCGATAGATGAGGCATGCGATGGCAACGACCGAAATCCTGACTGTAAATATGGGACCGCAGCATCCCTCCACCCATGGGGTGCTCCAGCTGGTCCTGCAGCTCGATGGGGAAATAGTGGTAAAAGCCACCCCCCATATCGGATTTCTCCACCGGGGGGTGGAGAAGCTCTCCGAATACCGGACCTATCACCAGACTTTGCCCCTGACCGACCGACTCGACTATCTCGCCCCCATGCACAACAACTTCGGTTACGTCCTGGCGGTAGAGAAGCTGCTCGGGATCACCGACGAGATTCCCGAACGGGCCCAGGTCATCCGGGTGATCATGGCGGAGTTAACCCGACTCAAGAGCCACCTGGTGTGGCTGGCCTGCCATGCGCTGGATATCGGCGCCATGACCGTGTTCATCTACTGCTTCCGCGAGCGGGAGCAGATCATGGACATCTATGAGAAGGTCTCCGGCGCCCGCATGACCTCCAACTACATGCGGGTCGGTGGCCTGATGGCCGATTTGCCCGATGGGCTCGATAAAGACATTCGTTCCTTCGTCGACGACATGCCCCGTCACATCGAAACGTACGAAGGGCTGTTGACCGGCAACAAGATCTGGCAGAAGCGGATCATGGGGGTCGGGACCATCAGTGCTGAAGATGCCATTGATGTCGGCCTCAGCGGCCCCTCCCTGCGGGCCTCGGGCGTCGACTGGGACCTGCGTCGGGACAATCCCTACAGCGGTTATGAAAACTACGACTTCCAGGTCCCGCAGGGGACCGGGGAAGGCGACACCTGGAGCCGCTACAAGGCGCGTCTGGACGAAATGCGGGAATCGTGCAAGATCGTCCGGCAGGGGCTCGATCGTCTGAAGCCCGGCCCGGTTCTGGCAGACATCCCCAAGATCTGCCTCCCGCCGAAAAAAGATGTAGTCAATACCATCGAAGGACTGATCCATCATTTCAAAATCGTCACCGAAGGGTTCAAGCCGCCGGTGGGGGAAATTTACCAGGGGGTCGAAAACCCCAAAGGTGAACTCGGCTTCTATATCATTTCCGACGGCTCTTCCCATCCTTACCGGATGCGGATCCGCCCACCTTCGTTCGTGAACCTGCAGGCGTTGCCCCAGATGGTCCAGGGGCGCTTGATTGCCGATGTGGTGGCAGTCATCGGCACGCTCGATATCGTTCTCGGCGAAATCGACCGCTAACCGTCACGGGAGAAGGGGCTGATATCATGAGCAACGCTGCGGAAGTAGTTCAGGAGCAGGAGATCGATCTGACCGCCGCCAATGAGGTCATCGACAAATACCTGCATATGAAAGGCGCCCTGATGCCTGTGCTGCAGGAGATTCAGGAAGCCTACGGATACATTCCGGAACCGACCGTGCACCTGGTCGCTGAGCGACTGAATGTCTATACCAGCCAGATTTTCGGGGTACTTACGTTCTACGCTCAGTTCCATCTTGAGCCGCGCGGCAAATATATCATCCGGGTCTGCATGGGGACCGCCTGCCATGTCAAGGGTGCTTCCCGCCTCGGCGATACCCTCAAGGAACGACTGGGCATCTCGCATGCCGAAACCACTGAAGACCTCAAGTTCACTGCCGAGTTTGTCGCCTGCATCGGCGCCTGCGGGATGGCTCCGGTCATCATGGTCAACGACGCGACCTACGGCAACCTGAGCGTACAGAAGATGAGTGAGGTCCTTCAGAAGTACCAGGGGATGGAATAGCGGGTCTCAGTGACAGTCATTCACACACCACAAGCGGGGACGACATTTTATGGCCGCGAATGCTGAAGCAATAAAAGTTCTCATCTGCACGGGAACCGGCGGATTCGCCTCAGGCGCCAAAGGGGTGGCCGAGGCTTTTGAAGCCGAGTTTGCCAGACAGGGGGTGGAGGCGAAAGTCGGAACCCGCTGCGAAGTCATCGGTACCGGGTGTCGCGGCTTGTGCGCCAACGACGTCCTCGTCGATATCGTGATCCCTGGTCAGGCCGCGGTCACCTACGACTTTGTGACCCCGGAGCTGGTTCCTCAGATTGTCGAGGAGCATGTTCTGAAGAATGAGCCGGTCACCAAAAAGGTCGCCGGTCCCTACTACGCCAAGTTCCTCGAAAAACAGAAGCGGATCATCTTCTCCCGCTGCGGCACCATTGATGCCGAGAGCATGGACGACTTTATTGCCCACCAGGGGTTTACCGGCATCAAAAAAGCGGTGACCATGACCCCTGAAGCGGTCATCGAGGAGGTCAAACGCTCCGGCCTGCGCGGCAGAGGGGGGGGCGGTTTCCCTACCGGCGTCAAGTGGTCTTTCTGCAAGGCGTCACCGGGAACCGACAAGTACCTGATCTGCAACGCGGATGAGGGCGATCCGGGGGCCTTTATGGACCGCTCGGTTCTCGAGGGCGACCCCTATGGTCTGATCGAAGGGATGATGATCGGCGCCTACGCCATCGGGGCCAAGAACGGTTATGTCTACTGCCGGGCCGAGTATCCGCTGGCCATCAAACGACTGCAAAAAGCGATCGACACCTGCTATGAGAAGGGGATCCTCGGCAAAGACTGCATGGGGCTCGGTTTCGCCTTCGACATGCGGATCAAAGCCGGTGCCGGCGCCTTCGTCTGCGGTGAGGAGACGGCCTTGATGGCCTCCATCGAGGGGCAACGCGGCATGTCGCGTCCTCGCCCCCCCTTCCCGGCGGTGCGCGGCCTCTGGAACAAGCCGACCAACATCAACAACGTCGAAACCTTCGCCAACGTCTCCTACATCTTTTACCATGGCGCCGACTGGTACTCCTCCATCGGTACCGAGGGGACCAAGGGGACCAAAATCTTCGCTCTCACCGGCAAAGTCAAACACACCGGTCTGGTCGAAGTTCCGGCCGGCACCACCATGCGTGAAGTCATCTATGACGTCTGCGGCGGCATCCTCAATAACCGCAAGTTCAAGGCCGTGCAGGCCGGGGGGCCGTCGGGCGGATGTCTCCCCGCCGAGGCTCTCGAGGCCCAGGTCGACTACGATTCGCTGATCAAAGCCGGGGCCATGATGGGCTCCGGGGGTCTGGTCGTCATGGACGAGACCACCTGCATGGTCGACATTGCCCGATTCTTCCTCAACTTCACCCGGGTCGAGTCGTGCGGCAAATGTATTCCCTGCCGCATCGGCCTGAAAATCATGCTGGAGATCCTGGAACGGATCACCTCCGGCCAAGGGAAGGAAGGCGATATCGAGATGCTGCAGGACATGGCCATCGATATCAAGAAGAGCTCCCTGTGTGGTCTGGGCCAGACGGCGCCCAACCCGGTTCTCTCCACCATCCGTTATTTTCGGCATGAGTATGAAGCCCATATCCATGAAAAAATCTGCCCCTCCCATAGTTGTAAATCGCTGCTCAAATTCGAAGTGATCGACAACGCGTGCAAGAAGTGCGGGCTTTGCTTCAAGATCTGCCCGGTCGACGCTATTCGCTGGGAAAAAGGGCAACTGGCCATCATCGACAAGGAAAAGTGTACGAAATGTACTTCTTGTTATGATGCCTGCCGTTTTATGGCCATCGAATAGCCGGATTCTTATCTGATTTCACACGAGGTCAAGATGGTAAACCTTACGATCGACGGCAAACAGGTGACAGTCAGCAAGGCTGCTACGATTTATGAAGCTGCCCTGGAGGCCGGAATTCACATTCCTGTTCTCTGCTATGCCAAAAAACTCCTGCCCTACGGGGCCTGCCGGGTCTGCCTGGTAGAAGTCGAGCAGATGAAGGGGCGGCTCATCCCCTCCTGTACCACCCCCGTTACCCAAGGGATGGTGGTGACGACTACCTCGGCCGAGATCAACAAAGTTCGCAAGACGGTCCTGGAGTTCCTTCTGGTCAACCATGTGGTTGAATGTCCGGTTTGCGACAAGGGGGGGGAGTGCGACCTGCAGGACCTCACCTTCGAGCATGAAGTTTACCCCAACCGCTTCACCGGGGAAAAATTCGCTCTGCCGACGGACGAGGTCAACCCGCTGATCGAGCGCAACATGAACCGCTGCGTCCTTTGCGGCAAATGCGCCCGCGTCTGTGACGAGATCGTCGCCTTCGGTTCCTACTCCTTCATCAATCGTGGCTTCGAATCCAAGATCGCCACCGCCTTTGACCGGGGTTTGAACTGCGAATTTTGCGGCCAATGTGTTTCCATGTGCCCGGTTGGTGCGATTCTCCCCCGTCCTTTCAAATTCAAGGCGCGCCCCTGGCAGTTGAAAGAGGTCGACAGTGTCTGCGGCTACTGCGGCAATGGCTGCACCGTCACTCTTGGCGTCCTCAAGGATAAAGTGGAGACCATCCGCTTCAATGACAAGACCGGAGTCAACGACGGAAATCTCTGTATTCGTGGACGCTTCGGCTACTCTTACGTCAACAGCGAAGACCGCCTGACCAAGCCTTTGGTTCGCAAAGACGGAAAACTGGTGCAAACCGATTGGAAGGAAGCCCTGGACACGGTGGTCAGCGGCTTTGCCAAAGCCCGCGCCGAAAAAGGGGTCGGTATCGTTACCGGCGCCCGCCTGACCAACGAGGAGCTGTTCCTACTGAAAAATCTGGCCAAGGCCATGGGGACAGGGAACCTCGACCACTCGGGAGGCGAGTCATACAAGGGGGTTACCGAAGGGCTGTTCGAAACCCTCGGCGTTACGGCTTCCACGGCAACTTTCCCGCAGGTGGAGGAGTGTGACACGATTCTCTCCATCCGTTCTGATTTTTACGAGACGCACCCGGTTTTCGGCATGGTGGTCAACCAGGCGGTGAAGCGCCATGACGCCCACCTGATTGTCATCGCCGATAAGCGGGGCAAATTCGGGAAGCTTCCCCATGCGGAGACGCTTCTGGCCAAACCCGGACTGGAAGTCAATATCCTTAATGCCATGGCCCAGAGTCTTCTGGCCGACGGTCTCGCCATCACGGACGGGGTGGAAGGGGTGGTAGAGCTGCAGGCCGCCCTCGCCGACTACACGCCGGAGCTGGTGGCCGCCCAAACCGGGGTCCCTGCCGCCGCCATCCGCGCGGCTGCCCAGCAGCTGGCCAAGGCCAAAAAGAGCGCCATTCTCCTCGCCTATGGTCTTCCTTATACCGCCCACAGCCGGGAACTCGGAATTGCCGCCGCCAACCTCGCCATCCTGACCGGTATCCCCGGCCGGGAAGGGAGCGGGCTCTACCTGTGCGGCGAGAAGGCCAACAGCCAGGGGGCCATTGATCTGCAGATCGTCCCCGGAAAAGAGGCACTGGACTCGCAGTCGATGTTCCAGGCCGCCGCTGCCGGTACCCTCTCGGCTCTGTATATTGTCGGGGAAGATCCCCTGACCTCGTACCCTGATCGGAAAAAGATCGAAACGGCCCTCGATAAAGTCCCGTTCCTGGTCGTTCAAGATATCTTTCTCTCCCCGACGGCCCAGCAGGCTGACGTCGTATTGCCAGCCGCCTCCTTTGCCGAAAAGGATGGCACCTTCACCAACGCCGAGCGGCGCCTGCAGCGCGTCCGCCAGGGTATCCCTCTTCCAGGGGAAGCCAAAACCGACTACGCCATCTTTGAACTGCTTGCCGGCCGCTTTGGCAAACAGGTCAGCTTTACCGGGCCGGAAGCGGTCTTTTCCCAGATTGCCGCTTCGACCCCAGGATACGGCGGCATCGAATATGGCGCCATCGGTCCCCAAGGGGTGGTATGGGGAGGTGATCTGCTGGCAGTCAAACGCCGGAAAGTGGTGGCGGTCGCCGGCGGCAAACCGGTCGAGACCCCTTATCAGCTGATTACTGGCAGCTCTTTGTACCATAACGGAACCGTCTCGACCCGGGCGACTGGCCCGCTGGCGGTTATCCCCAGCCCCTTTGTCGAACTGGGCAGAGAAGATGCCTCCACCCTGCAGGTGAAGGAGGGGGATCTCCTGACTCTGAGGGCCAACGGCGTGGAGATCAAGCTGGCAGCAAAGATCGACACCCGGATGCCGAAGGGGGTCCTTTTTGCCCCTTACCACTTCTCCAGTGCCGGTCTCAACCGGATCTTCACCGGACAGGCTGCTGTTCCGGTGGAAGTATCCAAATAGTCAGAGAGCCAAAGGTCTCCGATGGAATGTCCCAAGTGTAAAGCAGCGGTCTCTACCCGTGCCAGGTTTTGCGACCAGTGCGGCAACGATCTGGCGAGGAACGTCGAGTTTCTTCACCAGAAGGCGCTGGATCATTACCATCGGGGGATGATCGATGCGGCTATCAGCCAGTGGGAGGAGGCCCTTGCGCAACAGCCGGAATTCGCCAAAGGCTACTACTACAAAGGGCTGGCCCTCTATGACCGGGGCGACCTGCAACTCGCCATCGACGCTTTTCACCAGGCTTTGGCCCGGGATGGAGAGCCGTTTCGTCTCTACTTCAAGCTCGGGATGGCTCAATACGGCTTGGGGGATCTGCAGGGGAGCGTCCAGAGTTTTCGCAAGGCGCTGGAAATCAGCCCGGGCAGCGCCGAAACCAGCTACCGACTCGGCCTCTCCCACCTGCGGATGTCAGACCTCGAAGAGGCCCGGAGGGCCTTGGAGGGGGCGATCAGCCTTAACCCTTCCTATACCCGGGCCCGCTACATTCTCGGGGTAGTGCTTTCCCAGGAAGGGAATCGGCAGGAGGCCATTCAGCAGTTTCGCAAGGTTTTAGAGATCAGTCCTACGTATACCGCCGCCATCTTCGAACTCGGTCTCGGTCTTTTTCATGAAGGTGAATTGGAGCAGGCCGCCGAAGAATTTCGCAAAGCCATCGAATCAAATGCCCGGTTTGTTCCTGCCCTGTTCATGCTGGGTGAGGTCAATCGGAAAATCGGTGATACCAGCGGTGCGATTACTGTCTATCAGCAGGTACTCGCCCTCAACCCGAAAGATGTGGAAGCCCATATCCGCCTGGCCGAATGCTACATTCAGCTCGATTTCCTTGATGCGGCACGGGAGGCGATCGGTCAAGCTCTGGCCATCAATCCGGCCAATCGCGAGGCTCAGTATCTGCAGAAGCACCTTGTTGAGGTGAAAACGCCCCACAAGCCAGGCTTTTAATCACCAAACCCAGCTCCATTACCATCCTAGGAAGAAGAGGATTGCCATTATGCCTATGTTGAGCCTCTCGAACGCCCCCCTGCTGTTTTTGGGAATCATGTTGGCCAAGATTCTGGCCGTCTTTGTGGTGGTCATCCTGATCGTTGCCTACGCCACCTGGCTGGAGCGCAAAGTGATCGGCCACATGCAGGCCCGGCTCGGCCCGATGGAGACCGGGTGGCACGGTTTGTTGCAACCGATCGCCGATGGTCTCAAGCTCTTCTTCAAGGAGGACATCATCCCCTCCCAGGCGAGCAAAGTCCCTTTCATCCTGGCTCCGATGATGATCCTGGTGCCGGCGTTCATCACCGTCGCGGTCATCCCTTTCGGTCCGGACATCGTCATTGGCGGCTATCAGGTGCCCATGCAGATTGCCGACCTGAATGTGGGCATCCTGTACATCCTGGCCATGGCCGGGTTGGGGGTGTACGGAATCGTTCTGGCCGGCTGGTCCTCCAACAGCAAGTATTCGCTGCTGGGCGGCATCCGCGCCTCGGCCCAGATGATCTCCTACGAGCTGGCCGCCGGGTTGGCCATCGTCTCGGTCTTCATGCTGGCCGAGACCTTGAGCCTGCGTGGGATCGTGGCCGCTCAGATGACGCCGCTCTGGGGGGTGATCGATTTTCTCCCCAACTGGTACATCTTCTCCCAGCCGCTGGCGTTTGCCCTCTTCGTGGTCACCGGCATTGCCGAAATCAATCGCACCCCCTTCGACCTGCCAGAGGCCGAGTCGGAGCTGGTCTCTGGTTTTTGCACCGAGTATTCGTCCATGAAGTACGCGCTTTTCTTCATGGCCGAGTATGCCAACATGGTGGTCCTTTCCGCTATTGCCACCACCTTGTTTCTCGGCGGCTGGCATGGACCGTTCCCCGGGGCCATCAACATCTTGCTCAAGGTTTTCTGCTTCATGTTCTTCTTCATCTGGCTGCGCGCCACTTTTCCGCGTGTTCGTTACGACCAGTTGATGCATATGGGTTGGAAAGTCTTCCTGCCGCTGGCACTGGCTAACATCGTAGTCACCGCCGTCGTTGTCCTGCTGCAGCAGTAATTAACCCGAAGGGGGAGAATAGGCCCATGTTCAAAGCGTTTGCCAAAGGTCTGAGCATCACCTTCAAACATATGCTCCCGGGGCACAGCGTCACGGTGCAGTATCCGCATGTCAAACTGAAGCCGTCCGACCGGTTCCGCGGTCTGCATCGCCTGGTGCCTGCCCACGACCGGGAGAAGTGCGTAGCTTGCTACCTGTGCCCCACGGTCTGCCCGGCCAAGTGCATTACGGTCGAATCGGCGGAAAATGCCAAAGGGGAAAAATATCCCCGGATTTATGAGATTGACATGCTTCGCTGCATCTTCTGCGGCTATTGCGTGGAAGCCTGCCCCGTGGAAGCGCTGGAGATGACCGGCGCCTATGAGCTGGCCAATTATCGGCGGAGCGACTTCGTTTTCACCAAAGAGCGACTTCTCAAGTAATAACGGCATAGGAGCGTCGAACCCATGGAACTTTTATTTTTCTATCTGGTCGCCCTGATCGCTGTCATTTCCGGCTTCTTGGTAGTCAAGTGCCAAAGCCCGGTCAACAGCGCCATCTCCCTGGTGATGACCTTTTTCTGCCTGGCCGTCTTCTATGTCATGCTGCACGCCCCCTTTATGGCGGCTATCCAGATTCTGGTCTACGCCGGGGCGATCATGGTGCTGATCCTCTTCGTCATCATGCTGCTCAACCTCGGCGCCGAGGCCAACAAACGTTACGCCCATAGTGTGGCGGGGGGCGCGTTGGCGGGAGTTGTGGTTCTTCTGATGGTCTTTTACTTCCTTCGCCAAGGCGAAGCTACCGGCATGAAGGGGCCGATCTCAACAGAGCTTATCGCTCAGATCGGTCACACGGAGCTGATTGGCCGGACTATGCTTACCGACTTTCTGCTCCCCTTCGAGATCGCCTCGATTCTGCTGCTGGTAGCCATCGTGGGCGCCATTGTACTGGCCAAAAAAGAAGTATAGATCTGCATTTAGGACAGGAGAACCGAACATGAGCCCAACGGTTTATCACTATCTCACTCTCAGTGCGATTCTTTTCTCGATGGGAACCATCGGTGTCCTGACGCGGAGAAACGCCATCGTCATTTTCATGTGCATCGAATTGATGCTTAACGCCGTAAACCTCTCCTTCATCGCTCTTTCTCGCCATCTGGGGAATCTGGACGGACAAATCTTCGTCTTCTTCGTCATGGCAGTAGCGGCAGCTGAAGCAGCGGTCGGTCTGGCTTTAATGATCACCTTCTTCCGCAACCGTGAATCCATAGAAGTCGACGACATCAATCTGCTGAAATGGTAATAGCTGAAGCCGAATAGGTTAAACCGATAAGAGGAGAGATAGATGTACAGTTACGACTATCTGTGGCTCATCCCGTTCTTCCCCCTGCTGGGAGCCATCATCAACGGCTTCCTGGGCAAGAAGATCAAGAGCGAAAAGGTGATAGGTGGTCTCGGCACCTTGGCTATTGCCGGCTCGTTCGCTGTCTCCTGTTTTTACTTCTTCCAACTGCTGAATGACCCTCAAAAGGTTCATCAGCAGGTCATTGGCTCCTGGATGAGCGTAGGTCGGCTCCAGGTCGACTGGGGTTTTCTCCTCGATCCCCTATCGGCTCTGATGATCCTGATCGTCAGCGGGGTTGGCTCCCTGATCCACCTCTACTCCATCGGCTATATGCATGGAGAGGAGGGTTTCTACCGGTTCTTCTCCTATCTCAACCTCTTTTGCTTCTCCATGCTGATGCTGGTCCTGGGGAACAACGCCCTGGTCATGTTCATCGGCTGGGAGGGGGTCGGTCTCTGTTCCTACCTGCTGATCGGTTACTACTTTCATAAGAAGAGCGCCGGCGATGCGGCTAAAAAGGCCTTTGTGGTCAACCGGGTCGGCGACTTCGGCTTTCTGCTCGGCCTCTTCCTGCTCTTCTGGACCCTTGGCAGCGACCACGGGGTCTGGACTCTCAACTTCGTGGAAATTGCCGCCAACGCCCATCTTCTTGGCGCCGGAAGTGCGGTGGTGACCATCGTCACCCTCTGCTTCTTCATCGGAGCGACCGGCAAATCGGCCCAGATTCCTCTCTATACCTGGTTGCCCGACGCCATGGAAGGGCCGACTCCGGTCTCTGCCCTGATCCATGCCGCCACTATGGTCACCGCCGGTGTCTACATGATCGGCCGGATGAACGTCCTCTTCTTCATGGCGCCCAGCACCATGATGGTGGTGGCGATCGTCGGTGCGGCGACGGCACTCTTTGCCGCCACCATCGGGCTGGCGCAAAACGATATCAAACGGGTGTTGGCCTATTCTACCGTCTCTCAGCTCGGTTACATGTTCCTCGCCATGGGGGTGGGAGCCTTCACCGCCGGTATCTTTCACCTGATGACCCACGCCTTCTTCAAGGCCTGCCTGTTCCTTGGTTCGGGGTCGGTGATCCACGCCATGCACCATGGGCTGCACCACGCCCACTCTCACGATGACCCCCAGGACATGCGCAATATGGGCGGCTTGCGCAAGAAGATGCCAATAACCTACATAACCTTCCTGGTGTCGGCTATTGCTATTGCCGGAATCCCCGGGTTCTCGGCCTTCTTTTCCAAAGACGAGATCCTCTGGTTCGCTTTCGCCTCCCCCCAGGGGAGCCCCTGGCTGTGGGCTGTTGGAGCCTGCGCCGCCGGTCTGACCGCCTTCTACATGTTCCGCCTGGTTCATATGACCTTCCACGGGGCGCAGAGGACCGCCGCCAAAGCCCGAGACCACATCCACGAATCGCCTCTGGTCATTACCATCCCCTTGATGGTTCTTGGTCTGCTGGCGGTGGTCGGCGGCTATGTCGGCATCCCCCACGTCATCGGTAATGCCCTGGGGCACATCCCCAACTACCTGGACAACTTCCTCCACCCGGTCTTCGGCGCTACCCAGGCCCAGGCCCATGGAGCGGCCAGCACCGAGGTGAGCCTGATGGTGGTCTCCGTCGCCTTGGCGGTGATCGGGATTCTCCTTGCCTCCTGGATGTATCTCTGGCAGCCGGAGCTCCCCGGCAAGTTCGTCGCCAATTTCAAAGGGGCCTACCGCACTATCCACAACAAGTGGTATGTCGATGAAATCTACGACGCCATGTTCATCAATCCGACCAAACGCCTCGGCACTTTCCTCTGGAAGGGCTTTGACGTCCAGGTGATCGATGGCATCGTCAACGGCACCGGTAAAGTGATCAACGCCTTCTCCAAAGGGCTCCGGTTCACCCAGAGCGGATTTGTTCACAATTACGCCATGACTATGGTCGTGGGGATGGTGGTGATCGTTGCCTTCTTCCTCTTCAGGTAACGAGCGCGGACTCAAGCGAGATACAAGGAGCGAATTCCCATGATCGACCATCTTCTCAGTTTTATGACCTTTGCCCCCATGCTCGGGTTGCTGGTCCTGCTCTTCCTCCCCAAGGAAAATGGCGGCCTGCTCAAGGGCTTCACTCTGGTGGTGACCCTCGTCACCTTTTTCATCAGCCTGCCGCTGGCCTTCGACAACCGGTTCAAGGGGACGGCGGACATGCTGTACGCCGAATTCTCCCCCTGGATCAGCATCGGCAACTACTTTCAGATGAATTACTCCATCGGGGTAGACGGCATCAGCCTCTGGCTGGTGCTGTTGACAACCTTCATCATGCCGATTGCAGTTCTATCCACCTGGAATGCGGTGGAGAAGCACACCAAAGGGTTCATGGCCCTGCTGCTGCTGCTGGAAACGGCGATGCTCGGCGCCTTTGTTTCTCTTGACCTCTTCCTGTTCTACATCTTCTGGGAACTGATGCTGATCCCGATGTATTTCCTGATCGGCATCTGGGGGGGCAAAAACCGGATCTACGCCGCGGTCAAGTTCTTCATCTACACCGCCGTCGGCTCTTTGCTGATGCTGGTCGCCATCATCTACGTCTACTACTATGCCATCAGCTCCGGCATTGACATGAGCGGCTTCAGCATCACCCAGTTCCATCAGATGGCGATCCCGGCCGAAGTGCAGACCTGGCTCTTCCTGGCCTTCGCCTTCAGCTTCGCCATCAAAGTACCGATGTTCCCGCTGCACACCTGGTTGCCCGATGCCCACACCGAAGCTCCCACCGCCGGTTCGGTCATCCTGGCCGCCATTTTGCTGAAAATGGGCACCTACGGCTATGTCCGCTTCGCCATTCCGTTGTTCCCCGATGCGACCCAGCAGTTTATCCCCTTCCTCGCCCTGTTGTGTGTCATCGGCATCATTTACGGCTCTTTGGTGGCGATGATGCAGGAAGATGTGAAGAAACTGGTCGCCTACTCGTCGGTGGCTCACCTCGGATTCGTCATGCTGGGGGTTTTCGCCCTCAACCTCGAGGGGCTCTCCGGCGGCCTGCTGCAGATGATCAACCACGGGATTTCCACCGGCGCGCTGTTCCTTATCGTCGGTTTCCTGTACGAGCGGCGGCACACCCGGATGATCTCGGATTTCGGTGGCCTGGCCAAGCAGATGCCGGTCTTCGCGACAATTTTCATGATTGTCACCTTCTCCTCCATCGGCCTGCCGGGGACCAACGGCTTCGTCGGTGAATTCCTTGCCCTGCTCGGGGCCTTCCAGAGCGAATTGCGCTGGTTTGCAGTGGTCGCCACCAGTGGCGTCATCTTTGCCGCTGTCTACATGCTCTGGATGTTCCAGCGGGTGATGTTCGGTGAACTGAAGAATCCTGCCAACCAGAAGTTGAAGGACCTCTCGGCTCGCGAGGTCGTGGTGATGCTGCCGCTGCTGGTGTTCGTCTTCTGGATCGGCGTCTACCCGAATGTTTTCTTCGAGAAAATGAGCCCATCACTGGAGCAACTTATCCAGCAGGTTAAAGTCCGCCAGGCAGTCGCGATGGAGATCGCTCCTGAGCTGCAGGCGGACGGCGCCGCGGCCGAAATCGAGGCAGGCTCGGGCGAGGAAGGTCTTGCCTTAGAGGCGGCCGAGGGTGGGGCAGAAGCGGAAGCAACACCCACGACCCCGGCCGATCTGCCGACCCCCTCCCCTCAGGGGGCAGGTAATTAAAGTTCGAAGCATCGCTGATTCGATAGACGGATAAACCGCTTCCGGAGGAGCATTTCCATGGAAAACCTGGCGCAAATCGCCATGCAGGACGTGAATTTCGGGGCCATCATGCCCTCCCTGGTGCTGGTCTGCTTCGGCATGGCTCTTCTGCTGGTGACGGTTTTTTCACCGCGGGGGAAAACGACGCACGTCGCCTATCTGAGCATTCTCGCCCTGGTGGTTACCGGGATCGTCTCCCTGGCGACCTGGACCCCGGCCGGCTCCCTGGTCGGCAACTGGCAGGAAGGATTCGGCGGCAGTGTCCGGCTGGACAATTTCGCCACCTTCTTCAATATTGTCTTTCTGATTGCGGCCGGCCTCACCATTCTGATGTCGGACGACTACCTGAAGCGGGAAGAATATCCGATCGGGGAGTACTACCCGCTGATCCTGTTTACCACCGCCGGCGCCATGTGGATGGCTTCAGGAACCGACCTGATGACCATTTTCCTCGGTCTCGAAGTGCTGTCGATCTCTTTGTACGTTCTGGCCGGGTTCTTCCGGCGGCAGGAGCGCTCCAACGAGGCCGGGCTCAAGTACTTCCTCCTCGGCGCCTTCTCTACCGGCTTTCTCCTGTACGGCATCGCCCTGATTTACGGTGTGACGGGCACGACCAAGGTGGCTCTCATCGGGGAAATCCTGGCCAACAACCCGTCACTGCTCACCAATACGATGACCCTGGCGGGCATGGGTCTGATGAGCATCGGCTTTCTGTTTAAAATCGCCGCCGCCCCCTTCCACATGTGGACCCCCGATGTCTACCAGGGGGCACCGACCCCGATCACGGCCTTCATGAGCGCCGGCCCGAAGGCCGCCGCCTTCGCCGCTTTCCTGCGGGTCTTCGTGATCGGCTTGGCCGGCTTGCAGGATCAATGGACCTCCCTGCTGTGGATACTGGCGGTGTTGACCATGATCGTCGGCAACGTCGTCGCCATCTACCAGACCAACCTGAAGAGAATGCTCGCCTACTCCTCCATCGCCCACGCCGGGTACGCTCTGGTCGGCATGGTGGCGGCCAATGCCATTGGCCTCTCCGGAATCCTCTTCTACATGCTTGCCTACACCTTTATGAACCTGGGGGCTTTCGCCATTCTGGTTCTGGCCGGAAAGAAGGGTGAGGATAACCTGACGCTCGACGGTTTCGCCGGGTTTGGCTTCAAGCGCCCCTTCCTCGGGGTGGCGATGAGCATTTTCCTGCTGAGCCTGATGGGGATCCCCCCGACCGCCGGTTTCACTGCTAAATTCTACATTTTCGCCGGCGCCGTCGAGGCCGGCTACATCTGGCTGGCGATTATCGGGGTACTGAACTCCGCGGTCTCTCTCTACTACTACCTGCGGGTCATGGTCTATATGTACTTTCGGGATCCGGCCGAAGATTACGGCTGGGTCAAGATGCATGCCGGGGCGGTTCTTTCCATCGTGGTGGCGATCATCGGAGTTTTCTACCTCGGGATCATCCCCGGCGCGGTGATGGAGTTCGCCAAACTGGCCATCTTTTAAATCCTGATAGACCTGGTTTCGGACCCCGGCAGCTCAGGCTGTCGGGGTTTTTTTTCGGGCGGGCCTGGGGAGTCCCTTCGCATTCTCCCCGGCAAGGTAATTCCGATTGTCAGCATCTCCCCCCTCGGCTATTGTGGAGTCTGAGCGCAAGCTGATGGTTGGGAAGTGACCATGGCACCTGAAGATTTGCCGCAATTTCTGCCCCGGCTGGAGGCGGCGGGAGCTCTCCGTCGGATCAGCGCCAGCGTCGATCCGGTCCTGGAGATCGCTGCCATCGTCGACCGCGTCGTTCGGCGCCCGGGGGGGGGGCCGGCGTTGCTCTTCGAGCGGGTGACGGGGAGCGACTTTCCGCTGATCACCAATCTGTACGGTTCAGGCCAGCGCATGGCCGCCGCTTTGGGGCATGGGAGTTTGGAGGCGGCCAGCGCGCGGATCGCTTCGGCCTTGGCGGCTACCCCAGAAGGTTTTCCGGCCTGGCGGCTGGAGCAAGCCTGCGCCAGCCATCACCCGCGTCCGGTCCCCGCCAGCGGCCTGTCCCACGTCGTGGACACCCCTGATTTGGGGATCCTGCCGGCTCTCCACTCCTGGCCCGACGACGGCGGGCGTTTTCTCACCTTGGCGCAAGTTTTCACTCGGCACCCGGAAACTCTCAGCAGCAACTGCGGTCTATACCGGGT